>JAAFHS010000226.1 GCA_013298485.1 Rhodobacterales bacterium | reverse complement strand
CCAGCAGGGGGCCGAAGATGGTGACGGGGGCGGAAAAAACACGGCGGGCGTCGAAGAGGTAGATGCGCAAGGTGGGATACAACTGGTCGCAGAGCGTGGCCATATGATCCAGCTGCGCGCGGCGCACGGCGGCGGGCAGGCCTGCGTAATAGCCCGTGGCACTCGCAAAGGCGGCGAGTTCATGCAGCGGCAGGGCGATTTCATAGTCGGACCGCGCGCCGCGCATCCAAGACAGGCGGTCATCGAAGGCGCCAAAGGCCTGTTCGGCGGTGCGGCCCAGCTGGGGGCGGTATTCCCATTCGACCATGGCGCGGGTTTTCAGCATGTCGGGCAGGGTCGCGGGGACATGGCGGATCTTGTAGCCCGCAGCCTCCTGGTGCCAGGCAAAGATCGTCTCGTCGATCAGGGCGCGCGGGGCCTCTTTCATGGTCACGGTCGCGGCCAGAAGATCGGCGATGGGTTCGGGACGCCCGGTAAGGCCTAAAAGCCAGTCGGCACTGATCTGGAGTGCTGCGGCGCAATCGGCGGCCAGCTGTGCGTTTGGCAGGCGGTCGGTCTGGGTGGACAGGATCTGGCTGATGGTGGAACGGTCGACGCCCGTGGCGCGGGCTAGCGCACTTTGCGTCATGGCACGCGTCACCATCGCCTCGGCCAGGCGGGTACGGAACAGGGTTGCGCGGTGGTGTTTTTCCATCATGTGTTCACTATAGTCATCAATCGTGACTTTGTGTTGCTTTTGTTCAGAATTCCGGCGGATCGCTGCAAGTGATAAGTTTTATTGAGAAAATTCATGTGTGGACCTGTGACAGCGCAACCTTTGCCCGATGATTTCAAGACCGACCTGCCACCGGATGTAGGGTGGTTCCGCGACCTTCCTGCAATTGAATGGCCGACGCTGGCCCTGCTGATGGTGACCTATGCAGTTTGGCTGGCGGGGACGAGTGTGGTTTACAGCTTTTCGCCGCTGCTGGCTATCGTGCTGACGGGGGTGATGATCGCGCAACATTCGTCGTTGCAGCATGAAACACTGCATGGCCATCCGTTCCGGGCGCGCTGGCTGTCGGAAGCGGTGGTGACGCCGGGGCTGACGCTAACGGTGCCGTTCGGGCGGTTCCGGGACGTGCACCTTGCGCATCATCATGACCCGCATCTGACCGATCCCTATGATGATCCGGAAAGCAATTATCTGGACCCCGTGGTCTGGGCGCGCCTGCCGCGGCTGGTGCAACTGGTCCTGCTGGTGAACAACACGCTGGCGGGGCGCATCGTGATCGGACCGGTCATCGGGGCCGTGCTGTGGTTGCGGGGCGAGGCGATGCTGATCGCGTCGGGGAACCAGGCGGTGATCCGGGACTGGGGCTTGCATCTGCTGGGGCTGATCCCGGTGGTGGCGTGGCTGTGGATGGCGGCAATGCCGTGGTGGGCTTATCTGCTGGCGGCATGGATCGGGCATGGGCTGCTGAAGATCCGCACCTATCTGGAACACCGCGCGCATGATCTGTGCCGGGGGCGGTCGGTGATCGTGGAGGACCGGGGATTCTTTGCCCTGCTGTTTCTGAACAACAACTTCCACGCGGTGCATCATGCGCATCCGCAGGTGCCGTGGTACCGCCTGCCTGCCTTTTATGCGGCGCAGCGTGTGCAGTTTCAGCGGCGCAATGACGGCTATGTTTACCGGTCCTACGCGCAGATTTTCCGGCAGCACTTTCTGCGGATGAAAGACCCGGTGGCGCATCCCCTGATGACGGAGGATCAGGTGATACGGCGGAATGTGGGCACATCACCGGAATTGTCAAAGAACGGCACGCCCTGCTGATCACCGCCGCGCGCAATGGCGGTGACTTCGGCCAGCACGACCTCGGTGATGAAGGGCAGATCGAGCGCGCGGGTTTCGGCGAGCGGGACCCAGTGCAGATGCGACAACTCATCCTGTGCTGCACTGAAGTCATCGGGGTTGCCGTCGATGCAGGATGCGTCTGCCAGAAAGAAACGGGCATCAAAGCGCCGGGTGCGCCCCGGCGGGGTGATGGCGCGGAAGATGAACCGCAAAGGGGTGGCGGGGGCGAGGTGCAACCCGGTTTCTTCGGCCAGTTCGCGCAAGGCGGCGCGCGCGAGGGCCCCGGGGGCCGGGGCATCATCGGGGATATGCTGCGCGAGGCGGTGGGCGCAGATATCCGACAACACAGCGGGATTGGTGTGGTCATCCGTGTCCACCCCCCCGCCGGGAAAGACGTATTTGGAGGGCATGAACACGGCCCCGGCCCCGCGCTGGCCCATTAGCACGGCATCACCGCGCAAAAGGATCAGGGTGGCGGCGGGGCGGATCGGGCTGTCAGACATGTATGCGGCTATTCAGCGGGGTTCGCGTGGCCAAAGCCATGCATGCGCTTGGCCCATTGGATCGCCACGAAAACCCCTTTCAACCGGGGCAAGAGGTAGAGCGACAGCGCCACGGTGCCCACGCCGAATATGGTGGACATCACCAAAGGATCGGGCTGCCAGCGGAAGAACGACCAGAGAAACAGGGGGGCCATCACATGCCCGACGATCAGGATGGTGGCATAGGCCGGGCCATCATCGGCGCGCTGGTGCGACAGGACCTCGCCACAGACGCTGCATTGATCGCGCACGGTCAGGTAGCCGTTGAACAGGGGGCCTGCGCCGCATTGCGGGCAGCAGCGCCGCCATCCGCGCCGCACGGCTTGCCCCATGTCACGATCCGTCTCCTCTGCGTCCGAGGTGTGTGGCATCGGCTTTGTCTTTCGGTTGGATATCTGGCGGCGGGCGTGATCTGCCACCGGGCAGTGAATACGCCGATTGGCACGCCATTGCGAGGACAGGATTGCCCTTGCGGCGCGATGCCGCAAAAGGCCCGCTTGCGGATCAGGCGGCGGAGAGGCTGATGGTCACGCGGTCGCGGCCAGATGATTTGGACCGGAGCAGTGCCTGATCCGCCTCATCGATGATATCTGCAACCGATTGTGCGATACGGCTGAAACTAAGGCCGATGGAGATTGTGACAGGCACGCTTGCCCCATCATCAAGGCGCACGGGTGTTTCCTTGATGCGGCTGCACAGCCGTTCAGCCACGACGCGCGCCTCCTGATGGGTCGTATTCGGCAGGACGGCGAGGAATTCTTCGCCGCCGATACGGGCGATCATGTCGCCTGCGCGCAGATTGATGGACAGACGTTGCGCGATTTCGACCAGAACCTGATCACCCGTGGCATGGCCATAGCGGTCGTTCACGGATTTGAAGCGGTCAAGATCGACGACCATCACGGCATAGACACTGCCATCTTCGGCGGCTGTTTCGGCGACGCGGCTGAGATAGGGCAGGGCGTAGCGGCGGTTGTAAAGGCCGGTCAGCGGATCGATCATCGCCATGCGCAGGCCGTCGGAGACCGAGGCGCGGGCACGGTCCGCGGCGCGTTTGCGGGTCAGCAGGGTTTGCAGGCGCAGCCCGATTTCCTGCGCGGCAACATTGGTCAGGATCACATCATTGGTGCCGATGTCATAGGCGATGGCGACACGGTCGGGATCAATGCTCTGCCCCATCAGGCAGATGGCGGCATGGCGTGACGGGCCACGGCTGCGCAGATCGGAGACAAGGTGCAAGGCACCCTTGCCCCCGGCAAGATCGGTGTCGATGAGGTAGATGTCCTGTCCGTCCGTGCCGGTTTCGGACAGTGCCTGTTCAAGGCTCAGCACAGTATAAGTGCCGGGAAAGACCAGGGGGAATTCGCGCCGCCAGCGCAGGGCCAGTTCGGGACGGTCAGAGATCAGCCCGATCCGTGCAGGCTGTCCGAAAAGGCCGGGCGGTTCGGCCAGGCCCGCGAGCATGTGCCCGTCGGTGGCCAGATCATAACTGTTGGTGCTGCGCTGCTGGCGCATCAGGTTGCGCAGACGGGCCATCAGCACTTCGTTCGCAACGGGTTTGGTCAGGAAATCATCGGCACCGGCGGCCAGCGCCTCCATCCGGGCGGTGGCGTCATGGGTGCCGGACAGGATGATGACGGGGATGGCTGCGGTGGCGGGCGCCTCGCGCAGCTGGCGCAGGACATCGCTGCCGGTCATATCGGGCAGGTTGAGATCAAGTAGGATGAGGTCGGGCTGTTCGGTGGCGGCGATCTGCAGGGCCTGCGCACCGTTGGGCGCCAGAAGGGCCGCGTAAAACGCCGCCTCCAGCTTGACCTTGAGGACGATGCGGTTGGTTGCAACGTCATCAACGATGAGGATTTTGCCCGTCATCTAAACCCCTGCATTGCCTTTCGCCTGCATCGCCTTGCCATTCGCGGCCGCTGCGATGAGAGTTGATGCCAAGAAGTTAAGAATTCCTTTCACAAAGATTAGGAATATGAAGACGATGTCGCGGATGTGAGCGGGAAAGTGATGAAATCATGGGGATAACCGGGCCGCTTCGGCAAGAAGCCGCCGAAACCGAGGCATTGACGATGCTGGCCTGGCTGGCGGGCCAGGATGATCTGTTTGCAGCCTTCCTCGGGGCGACGGGGGCAAGCCCTGCGGATGTCGCGGCGCGCGCGACCGATCCGGTGTTTCTGGGGGCTGTGGTCACATTCGTTATGAGCGAGGATGCGCATGTGCTGGCCTGGGCCGAGGCGACAGGCAAGGCACCGGCGCTTGCGGTGCGGATCATGGCGGGTCTGCCGGGCGGGGAGGCATGGCATTGGACGTGAAAGCGGGCGGGGTGATCGACGGGATCATCTTTGACAAGGACGGCACGCTGTTTGATTTCCGCAAAAGCTGGGGTCAGTGGGCGGCGCGGTTGTTGGTGGACCTGACGGATGATGCGGGGTTGCAGCGACGCCTCGCGGCGGCGATCGGCTATCTGCCGGAGACGCAGGGGTTTGCGCCCGACAGCCCGGTGATTGCGGATACACCGGCTGACATCGCAGCCGTGCTGGCGCGGCAGGCGCAGGGGTTGACGGCGATCCATATCGAGGCGCGGATGAATGCACTGGCGGCGGCGACCCCGATGGCCCCGGCGGTGCCGCTGCGCCCGCTGCTGGAGGCGTTGCGCGCGCGGGGGCTGCGGCTTGGCCTTGCGACCAACGATACCGAAGGCCCGGCCCGCGCGCATATGGAACAGGCGGGGATTACCGATCTGATGGATATGATCATGGGGTGC
>JAAFHS010000225.1:2639-5160 GCA_013298485.1 Rhodobacterales bacterium | reverse complement strand
TGCCGCCTCGATGACAAAGCGCACCTGCCCACCCTCAACGCTGAGCGCACGAATCAAGTCACGGCTCACCGGATCGCCCCCGCCGGGCAGCGTGATGCGCCCCAGCACCGCCATGATCTCTTCGCGCGTCACAGCCATTGTTTGCCCCTTGCACAGCGTTTCAGCAAAGGTTGTACGCTTTGTCACAAAGGGCAAGGGCGGTTTTACCAAATGCTCAGCAATCAAGCGAACTGCTGGAAAAATATGAAGTTTTTGTGACTTTCAGCCATGCACATGCTGCATGGCGGCATTGCGCACCAAAACCATTGTGCAGATGCAGCATAAGCCCCATGTTCACGCTAACGGAGAAAGCCGGACGACAACGATGATCGTTTCGGGATCCGTCACAAAAGAAAATGAATGAGGCTGAACATGGCTTATGCAAACAATTCCCGCGCGGCTGCTTATGGTCTTGTTGACCGTTTCGCAGGCTTTGTGGCGAGCGTGAAGATCAATGCGGCCAAGCGCCGGATCTACGAGCGGACCGTGCGCGAACTGAACGCGCTGACGGACCGCGAACTGACAGATCTCGGCATCAGCCGGTTGTCGATCGAGGATGTGGCGCGCGTTGCGGCTTACGGCAAATAAGGTTTCTTGCGAAGGCCTCCACCTCCTCCCGGGGGCCTTGTAGCAAAAGCGGCGGTGTCTCTCCTCCTCCCTGGCACCGCCGCACTTTGATCCGGGAACCTCGTTCCTGCGTAAAAGTTGCGATCGCTCCCACCTCCTCCCGGGGGCGTGATGCAAATGCGGCGGTGTCTCCTCCTCCCTGACACCGCCGCGCTTTATCGGGGCAGAGATGCCCCGAGGCGGTTGCGAAGGCCCTCCTCCTCCCTGGGCCGGACGCAAAAGCGGCGGCCCCACCTCCTCCCGGGGTTGCCGCGCCTTATCGGCACCGTGCCCTTTCCTCCCGATGGGGGCGGTGATCCGACAAGTGATGCGGCGGTGCCTTCCTCCCAAGGCACCGCCGCTTTTTTCTTGCCGATACCGTCCCTTGCGGGCAGGAAGGCGGCAAACGGGGGCGTCATGCGCATTTCCATGATTTCGGCGGCTGTCGTTGCGGCACTTGTCGGCTATGGCGCATCTGTCGCCATTGTGCTGGCGGCGGCCGCAGCACTTGGGGCCAGTCCGGCACAGACGGCATCGTGGCTGTTTGCGGTTTGCCTCGCCAAGGCCATCGGGTCGGCTGGCCTGTCGTGGTGGCACCGCATGCCCATCGTGCTGGCCTGGTCCACGCCGGGGGCGGCGCTGATTGCAACAACCAGCGGCTTTTCGATGGCCGAGGGCGTTGGGGCCTTTGTCATCGCAAGTGTGTTGATTGCGCTGACAGGCCTGTTTCAGCCGCTCGGTCGGCTCGTGGCAATGATCCCGGACGCCGTGGCGGGCGCCATGCTGGCTGGGGTGCTTTTGCCGTTCTGCCTGAAGGGGGCTGCCGGAATGCAGGCCTTGCCGATGGTTGTGCTTGCGATGGTCGCGATTTTCGCACTTGTGCGGCTATGGAACCCGGCCTTTGCGGTGATCGCAGCCCTGATGGCCGGGATTGTGCTGGCACTGATGACCGGGGCGGCGGTCTGGCCTGACGTGCGCTTTGCAGCCCCGGTGCCCCTGTTCATCAGCCCGGCTTTTGATCTTGGCACGATGCTCGGCCTCGCACTGCCGTTGTATCTGGTCACGATGGCGGGGCAGAACCTGCCCGGTTTTGCGACACTGCGCGCGGCGGGCTATACACCCCCGGTCCGTTCGGCGCTGGTGGTCACGGGGGGATTGTCAGGGGTTTCCGCGCTGTTCGGGGCGCATCCGGTGAACATGGCGGCGATCACGGCGGCGATTTGCCTTGGCGATGATGTCCATCCCGACCGGAGCCAACGCTGGAAGGTCGGCGTGATTTATGGCGTGGTCTGGATCGGCCTTGGACTGCTGGGCCCCGCCGTGATCGCCGTGCTGACCGCCCTGCCCGCGCCGCTGATCAATGCGATTGTGGCGCTGGCGCTGCTCGGGCCGCTGATGGGGGCGCTGGCCACCGCCTATGCCGTGCCGGATCAGCGCTTTGCCGCAACCATGACTTTTGTCGTGGCGGGGTCCGGGGCCGCAGCCTTCGGGATCGGCGGGGCGTTCTGGGGGCTGCTTGCGGGGCTGGTGATCTGGGGGCTGGAGCGCGCAAGGCTAGCCCTTTCGCGACAGGGGCGGTAAAGCTGCGTCATGCTGAAAACCCGGATCATCCCCTGCCTTGATGTCGCCAATGGCCGTGTGGTCAAGGGCGTGAACTTTGTCGATCTGATTGATGCGGGCGATCCGGTCGCGGCGGCAAAAGCCTATGACGCGGCGGGCGCGGACGAGTTGTGCTTTCTGGACATCATGGCCACGGAGGAAAACCGCGGCACGATGTATGATCTGGTCACGCGGACGGCGGAGCAATGCTTCATGCCGCTGACTGTGGGGGGCGGGGTCCGGACGCATCACGATGTCCGCGCCCTGCTGCTGGCCG
>JAAFHS010000225.1:0-2629 GCA_013298485.1 Rhodobacterales bacterium | reverse complement strand
CAATTCGGCAGCGGTGGCGAACCCCGATGTGGTGGCCGAGGCTGCGGACAGGTTCGGATCGCAGTGCATTGTGGTGGCGATTGATGCGAAAACGGTTGAATCGGGTCGGTGGGAGATTTTCACCCATGGCGGGCGGCGGGCGACGGGGATTGATGCGGTGGCGTTTGCGCGCACGGTGGCCGCAAAGGGGGCGGGGGAGATTCTGCTGACGAGCATGGACCGCGATGGCACGCGCAGCGGCTTCAACTTGCCGCTGACGCGCGCGGTGGCGGATGCGGTATCCATTCCAGTGATCGCATCGGGGGGCGTGGGCACGCTGGATCATCTGGTGCAAGGCGTGCGCGAGGGCCATGCGAGTGCGGTGCTGGCAGCGTCGATCTTTCACTTCGGGGAATTCACGATTGGGCAGGCGAAGGCGCATATGGAGACGGCGGGACTACCGATGAGGATGACATGAGCGCGTTGGAACGGTTGGCGGTGGCGATTGCGGCGCGCAGGGGCGGGGATGCAGAGGCATCTTGGACGGCCAAGCTGCTGGCGGCAGGGCCGGAGAAATGCGCGGAGAAGTTCGGGGAAGAAGCTGTTGAGGCGATCATCGAGGCGGTGAAGGGCGATGCGGCGCGCCTGACGGCAGAGGCGGCGGATGTGATCTATCATCTGTTGGTGATGTGTGCGGCGCGGGATGTGAGTCTGGATGATATTCTGGCGGAGCTTTCGCGGCGCGAGGGGCAATCGGGGATTGCCGAGAAGGCGGCAAGGTAGATTTCGGGGGAAAATTGACGGCTGTCAATTTTCGGGATTATCCAATGAAATCAGAGTTCCTTCAGAGTTATCCACAGGGCGCGTTAAGACTTTTGAAACATTGCGTGATCGGAGAGGAGATGGGCAGATTGCCCATCCTACGGACATGGTCAAGCGGCGAAATAGGCGCGGATCACCGCCACGGCGCGATCGATATCGGCATCGGTCACATCGTGGTGGGTCACAAAGCGCAGCCGATACAGGCCAAGCGCCAGTACGCCATGTGCCTTGAGATGGTCGATAAAGCCGTCGGCCTTTGCCTTGGCGGGGCCGGACAGATCGACAAACACGATGTTGGAATGCACAGGGTCCACTGTCGCCCCGGCGACATCATCAAACGCGGCAGCCAGACGGCGCGCGCGGGCGTGATCTTCAGCCAGACGGTCGATGTGATGATCAAGCGCGTGGATCGCGGCACCCGCGAGAAAGCCCACCTGCCGCATGCCGCCGCCCGCCATCTTGCGGATGCGATGCGCGCGGTAGAGGAAATCCTTTGATCCGCACAGGGCGGACCCGGCAGGCGTGCCAAGGCCCTTGGAGAAGCAGACAGATACAGAATCGAACTGGCTGGCGATGCGCCGTGCCTCAACCAATGGGGCGGTGCCAGCCGTCTCGGCCTGCGCCACGGCCCCGTTGAACAGGCGCGCGCCGTCGAGGTGAGTGTTCAGGCCATGTTTCTTTGCCAGTGCAGTGGCCGATTGCACATAGCCAAACGGCAGCAGCTTGCCCCCGATGGTGTTTTCCAGCGCGAGCAGCCGGGTGCGGGCATAATGCGCATCATCGGGTTTGATCGCAGCCGCGATGGCGTCAAGCGGCAGGGAGCCATCGGGGGCATGATCCAAAGGCTGGGGCTGGACAGAGCCGAGCACAGCGGCACCCCCGCCTTCCCAGCGATAGGTGTGGGCCTGCTGGCCGACGATGTATTCGTCACCGCGCTGGCAATGGGCGAGGATGCCGCAGAAATTGGACTGCGTGCCGGTGGGCATGAACAAGGCCCCTTCAAATCCCAGCATATCGGCGAGTTTTTCCTGCAGAGCATTCACCGTCGGATCATCGCCGAACACATCGTCCCCCAAAGGGGCGGCCATCATCGCCGCACGCATCGCGGGCGTGGGCTGGGTGACAGTGTCAGAGCGCAGGTCGATCATGTTGGTCATGGCAGGGTTCCTTTTGCGATAGGCAAACCATGGATCGGGGGGGATGGGAAGGGCCGGGGTTGTGGTTGTGCCCCCCCCTCCCCCGTTGTGGGGAGGGGATGGGGGTGGGGGTAAGGGACAAAGAGACCGGATAGGCGTCTGGTAGCCAGCCCTGCCTACCCCAACCCTCCCCCACAATGGGGGGAGGGAGGTGCCGGATCACCATAAGGGGCGCATGTGGCAGGGGCGGGATCAGCGTTGCCGCCGGGGTCAGCCGACGGGCGCGATGCCGAGACGCGGGATTTCAATAGCGGGGCAGCGGTTCATGATAGCGACAACACCCCGCGCCCGTGCCCGTGCTGCGGCGGCATCATCGGTGACGCCAAGCTGCATCCAGACAGCCCTCAGGTTCGGGAACGCCGCAAGCGCCTGATCGACCACAGCCCCCGCCTCTTCCGAGCGACGAAAGATATCGACCATGTCGACGGGTTCGGTGATATCGGCAAGGCTGGCGCGCACGGTGGTGCCGAGGACGGTTTGCCCCGCCTGCCCCGGATTGACGGGGATAACGGTGTAGCCGTGGGCGGCGAGGAATTTTGCGACGCCGTGGCTGGGCCGGTCGGGTTTGGGGGACCAGCCGACAAGGGCGATGGTGCGCACGGATGTGAGGATGTCGCGGATGGTGCGGTCAG
>JAAFHS010000224.1 GCA_013298485.1 Rhodobacterales bacterium | reverse complement strand
TGCGCACCCTCGCGATGATCCCGACGCTGTTCCTGATCTCCATTCTGGTCTTCACGATCATCGAACTGCCCCCCGGCGATTACTTTGAAAGCTATGTTGCCGAACTGCGCGTGCTGGGCGAAGAGGCCGATCTCGCGGAAATCGAGGTGCTGCGCGAACGCTATGGCTTCGATCAGCCGCAGGTCGTGCGCTATTTCTGGTGGGTCGGCGGCATGCTGACCGGGGATTTCGGTTATTCCTTCGAATATCGCCTGCCCGTGAACGAAGTCGTGGGTGACCGGCTGTGGCTGACCGTCCTTCTGTCCACCGTCACCATCCTGTTCACCTGGGCGCTTGCCTTTCCCATCGGCATCTATTCGGCCACGCACCAGTACAGCTGGGGTGATTATGGCCTGACCTTCCTTGGCCTCTTCGGCATCGCCGTGCCCAATTTCATGCTCGCCCTCGTGATGATGTATTTCGCCAATACCTGGTTCGGCGTGTCCATCGGCGGGCTGATGGACCGCGCCTATCTGAATGAGCCGATGAGCTGGGCCAAATTCTCATCCATCCTGTCGCATATCTGGATCCCCGTCGTCATCATCGGCACCGCCGGAACTGCGGGCATGGTCCGCCGCCTGCGCGCCAACCTGCTGGATGAGCTGCAAAAGCAATATGTCACCACGGCCCGCGCCAAGGGTCTGGCCCCCGGCAAGGTGCTGCGCAAATATCCTTTGCGCATGGCACTGAACTTCTTTGTCTCCGACATCGGCTCCATCCTGCCGTCGATGATTTCGGGCGCCGAGGTCACCGCCATCGTGCTGTCCCTGGAAACCACCGGGCCGATGCTGATCCGCGCCCTGCAAAGTCAGGATATGTATCTTGCCGGATCGTTCCTGATGTTTCTGGCCTTTCTGACCGTGATCGGTGTCCTGCTGTCCGACATCGCCCTGACGCTGCTTGACCCGCGCATCCGGTTTGGCGGGGGTGCCAGCCGATGACCGCACATCCCACCAATGCAGGCCTGCCCGAACCCGGCGCACCGATGGCCCATTATGTCTCTGACGCACCCTTCGATGCGAATGAGGCAGAGCAGACCTCGTCCGCCCAGGCCCTCTATGCCCAGGCTTCGCAGCTGCAACTGATGTGGTGGCAGTTCCGCAAGCACCGCCTCGCCTATTACTCCGGCATCTTCCTGATCCTGATCTATGCCTCTGTCTTCATCAGCGAATTCCTCGCCCCCTATGCCAGGGATGCCCGCAACACCGACTACATCTATGCACCGCCGCAGGACATCCACCTGTTCCATGACGGCAGCTTTGTCGGCCCCTTCGTCTATGGCCGTACCCAGACGCTCGACATGAATACGCTGCAGCGCATCTATGCCGATGATACCTCCGATGTGCAGCCCATCCGCTTTTTCTGCCGCGGTGATGACTACATGTTCTGGGGCCTGTTCCCCGGCAATCTGCACCTGATCTGCCCGGCCAAAGACGGCCAGATGTTCCTGCTGGGCACCGACCGTTTGGGCCGCGATGTGCTGTCGCGCATCATCTACGGCGCGCGCATATCCCTCACCATCGGCATCTTCGGCGTCACGATGAGCTTTGTTCTCGGCATCATCATCGGCGGCCTTGCGGGCTATCATGGCGGCTGGTTCGACATCCTGACCCAGCGCGTGATCGAGGTGCTGCAATCCATCCCCTCCATCCCGCTGTGGATGGCCCTTGCCGCGATCATTCCTGTCACGTGGAGCCCGATCCTCGTCTATATCGGCATCACCGTGATCCTGGGCCTACTGGACTGGACCGGCCTCGCCCGTGCAGTCCGAAGTAAACTGCTGGCCCTGCGTGAAGAAGACTATGTGCTGGCCGCCCGCCTGATGGGTGCCCGCAGCAGCCGGATCATCGGGCGTCACATGATCCCCGGTTTCATGTCCCATCTGATCGCATCCGCCACCCTGACCATCCCCGCGATGATCCTTGGCGAAACCGCCCTCAGCTTTCTGGGGATAGGCCTGCGCGCGCCGATCTCCAGCTGGGGTATCCTTCTGACCGAGGCGCGCAGCGTGAATATCATCGCCCTCTACCCCTGGCTGATGTATCCGGTCATTCCCGTGATATTGGTGATCCTGGCTTTCAACTTCCTCGGCGACGGGTTACGTGATGCAGCCGATCCGTATCATTAGGCCTCAATCTCATTGCGACCGTGGGCGTGCCAGCTGGCACATCGCTGCGGCATCAAGGCAAAACAGATGAAAAACCGTTTCGAAAACGCCCGCATTCTGATGTACAGCCATGACACCTTCGGGCTGGGCCATCTGCGCCGCTGCCGCACCATCGCGCATTCGCTGGTGCAGGATTTCGGCGGGCTGATGGTCCTCATCATCTCCGGCAGCCAGATCGCGGGGGCCTTCGACTACCGCGCCCGCGTCGATTTCGTCAAAATCCCCAGCGTGATCAAGCTGCGCAATGGCGAATACACCTCGCTTGCCGAACACATCGATGTCGCCGACACGATCAAGATGCGCCGCTCCATCATCCGCCACACGGCTGAGACGTTCGAGCCTGATATCTTCATCGTCGACAAGGAACCGATGGGCCTGCATGGCGAGGTCGAAGAAACCCTTGCCTACCTGAAAACCCAAGGCACAAGACTGATCCTCGGCCTGCGCGAGGTGATGGATGCCCCCCGCCTTCTGGACGCCGAATGGAAGCGCAATGATGTCATGGGCAAGATCGACCGCACCTATGACAGCATCTGGGTCTACGGCCCGCCTGATTTCTATGATCCGCTGACGGGCCTTGATGTGCCGCAATCGGTGCGCGACCGGATGGAATTCGTGGGCTTTCTGCAGCGCCGCGCCCTGCATGAAAACCTGTCCACCCACCGGCCCGATGGCGATTATCTGCTGGTGACCACAGGCGGCGGCGGTGACGGGGCCGATCTCGTCGAAGATGTGATGAACGCCTATCTGCACGACCGCACCCTGACACAAAAGGCGCTGATCGTGCTCGGCCCCTACATGCCGGGCGACCAGCGCGCCGAATTCCAGCGCAAGGGGCAGGATATTCCGCAGGTCGAGGTGATCGAATTCGACACCCGCATGGAAGAACTGATCGCCGCCTCGCGCGGGGTTGTGGCCATGGGCGGCTACAACACCTATTGCGAAATTCTGTCTTTCGACAAACCCGCCCTGATCGTGCCGCGCACAACCCCGCGCGAAGAGCAGCTTTTGCGCGCCACCCGCGCGGCAGAACTCGGCATGATCGACATGCTGCTGCCCGAGGAATCGCGCGATCCCGCCCGGATGGCGGCGGCCCTGCGCATGCTTTCCACCCGCAAACCCCCATCGCATGGCATGGCCAGCCTGCAACTCGAAGGGCTGACCAATATCTCGCGCCTTGTGGGAAAAGATCTGCGCGCCCGGACCGTAAGAACAGAAAGACTGCGGATTGCGACGTGACGGGGCCGCAGGTGCCAAAACGGCTGGTTGTCGTGGTCAAGGGCTATCCCCGCCTGTCCGAAACATTCATCGCACAGGAACTGCGCGGGCTTGAACTGGCCGGGTTTGACCTTGTGATCGTGTCCCTGCGCCATCCCACCGATACCAAACGCCACGCCGTGCATGACGAAATGCAGGCCCCCGTGATGTATCTGCCCGAATATCTGTACCGCGAACCCTTGCGCGTGCTGCGCGGCCTTTTGGCGGCATCGCGGCATCCGGCGTTCCGGGCCACGTTCCGCAGTTTTATGGGCGATCTGCGCCGCGATGTGACGCCCAACCGCATTCGCAGGTTCGGGCAGGCCGCGGTGCTGGTGGCGGAATGGCCCGCAGGCGGTGCCTGGCTGCACGCGCATTTCATCCACACCCCCGCCTCCGTCGCCGATTACGCCGCGCGGATCATGGGGCGGGGCTGGACGGTTTCGGCCCATGCCAAGGATATCTGGACATCCCCCGACTGGGAACTGTCAGGCAAGCTCGCCCGTGCCCGCTGGGCCGTGACCTGCACCGCCACGGGGCATGCCCATCTGCAATCCCTCGCCAGCGACCCCGCCCGCGTGCATCTGAGCTATCACGGTCTGAACCTGGACCGTTTCCCCCCTTTCACCGCCACCCGTCCCCCGCGCGACGGATCAGATCCGTCCGCCCCCGTGCAGATCATCAGCGTGGGCCGCGCCGTCCCGAAAAAGGGCTATGACACCCTGCTCCACGCCCTCGCGGGCCTGCCCCGCGATCTGCACTGGCATTTCACCCATATGGGCGGCGGCCCTGACCGCCGCGCGCTGCAAACCCTTGCCGCCGCGCTCGGCATCGCGGGCCGCATCACCTGGCGCGGCGCGGTGGCACAGGACGATGTTCTTGCTGCCTACCGCGCCGCCGACCTCTTCGCCCTGGCCTGCCGCATCACCCCCGACGGCGACCGCGACGGCCTGCCCAATGTCCTGGTCGAAGCCGCGAGTCAGGCGCTGGCCTGTGTCACCACCAACATCTCCGGCATCCCCGAACTCTTCACCGATGGCGATAACGGCTGGCTTGTTCCACCCGATAACGCCCCCGCCCTGACGGGTGCCCTGCACCGCGCCATCACCCACCCCGCAGATCGCATCCGCAGGGGCGACGCTGCCGCCGCACGCGTCCGTGCCACGCTCGACTTTCACACCAGCATCGCGCAATTGACCGCCCTGTTTGCGACCGAAGGGATAAAGCCGTGACCCCGCCATCCGTGTTCTTCTACGTCCAGCACCTGCTCGGCATCGGCCATCTCGCCCGCGCCAGCCGCGTCGCCCGCGCCATGATCGACGCCGGCATGACCGTCACCCTTGTCACCGGCGGTCTGCCCGTCGCGGGCTTTCCCGGCCCCGGCATCCCCCATATCGCCCTGCCCCCCGTCGCCGTCCGCGATGGCGCGTTCAAGGGGCTGGTGACCGCCACGGGCGCGGTTGCCGATGACGCCTACCTCGCCAACCGCACCGCCATCCTGCTCGATGCCTTCCGCGCCGCAAAACCGGGTATCGTGATGCTGGAGGCGTTCCCCTTCGGCCGCAAACAGGTGCGCTTTGAACTCCTGCCCCTGATCGCCGCCATCGAAGCCGCCACCCCCCGCCCCGCCCTTGTCACCTCGCTGCGGGATATCCTGCAGCGCCGGGGCCGCCCCGACCGCGATCAGGACACCGTCGA
>JAAFHS010000223.1 GCA_013298485.1 Rhodobacterales bacterium | reverse complement strand
GGTTTCCACCCGTCGGGTCAGGTTGCGGCCCATCCAGTCGGCGGAGGAAAAGAACACGCGCGCCTTTTTGGCGGGCAGACCATGGCCGTTGCCGAAACAGACGATGCGCGAATGTTCAAGGAACCGCCCGACGATGGATTTGACACGGATGTTTTCAGACAGGCCCGCCACGCCGGGGCGCAAGGCACAGATACCACGCACGATCAGGCTGATCTTCACCCCGGCGTTGGAGGCCGCATACAGCGCGTCGATGATATCGGGTTCAACGATGCTGTTCACCTTGACCCAGATTTCGGCGGGGCGGCCCGCGCGGGCATGGTCAGCCTCGGCGGCGATCATCTCCAGCAGACGCGGTTTCATCGTGATGGGCGCGATGGCGAGGTTTTCGAGACCTTCGGGCTGCACATAGCCCGACAGGTAATTGAACACCTTGGTCGCATCGCGGCCCAGTGCCGGATCACAGGTAAAGAACGACAGGTCGGTGTAGATACGCGCGGTGATCGGATGGTAGTTGCCCGTGCCGTAATGGGTGTAGGTGACGATGCGGTCGCCTTCACGGCGCACGACCGTACTGATTTTCGCATGGGTTTTCAGGTGCATGAAGCCGTAGACGACATGCGCGCCCGCGCGTTCGAGGCGGCGGCTTTGCCGGATATTCGCGGCCTCATCAAAGCGCGCTTTCAGTTCCACAAGGGCCGTCACGGATTTACCCGCCTCGGCCGCCTCGCACAACGCGCTGACAATCGGGCTGTCCCATGAGGTGCGGTAAAGGGTCTGCTTGATCGCCAGCACGTTCGGGTCGCGCGCGGCCTGTTCCAGAAACCGGATCACCATGTCGAACGTCTCATACGGGTGGTGCAGCAGCATGTCCTTCTGGCGGATGGCGGCGAACATATCGCCGTCATGGTCCTGCACGCGTTCGGGGACGCGGGGAGTGAAGGCGGGCCAGAGCAGATCCTTGCGCGAACCGATCACCAGTTCCTTCAGATCCGCGATGCCCAGAAGGCCGCGCAACTCCACCGTGTCGGTGTCGGTGACATGCAGCTCTTCCATGATCATCGCGCGCAGATCGTCGGGTGCGCCTGCCGAGATTTTCAGGCGGATCACCTCGCCCCGGCGGCGGCGTTTCAGGGCGGTTTCAAACTCGCGCACCAGATCTTCGGCCTCATCCTCCACCTCAAGATCGCTGTCGCGCAGGACGCGGAAGGTGCAATGGCCGCGGTCGGTATAGCCGGGGAACAGCATGTTGAGGTGCAAAAGCAGCAGCTCTTCCATCGGCAGGAAGCGGTGTTCGTTCGGTTTTGCGGGCAATGCCACGAAACGCGCGATCTGCTGCGGGATCGGCAGCAGCGCCTTGAGGCTGCGGTGATCGGTTTCGCGTTCCAGCTCCAGCGCCAGGCAGAAGCCGGTGTTCGGGATGAAAGGAAAGGGATGGGCGGGGTCGATGGCGAGGGGCGAGAGGACGGGAAAGACGCCGTTGATGAAATGGTCTTCGAGAAATTTCAGATCGCGGGCCGTCAGTTTCGACCGGGTCAGGATGGAGATGCCTTCCCCCTCCATCTCCTTTTTCAGGCGGTTGAGCGTGGTCTGCTGCGTCTGCATCAGGCGGCGGGCATCATCATTGATCAGATCAAGCTGATCGCCGGGCAAGCGGCCATCGGCGGAGGGCATGCTGGTGCCCGAGCGCTGCAGCGCGCGCAGGCCCGCGACGCGGACAGTGTAGAATTCATCCAGGTTGGTGGCGGAAATCGACAAAAAGCGCAACCGTTCGAGCAGGGGAACGGCGGGGTTCGCGGCCTCTTCCAGGACGCGCCAGTTGAAGGCGAGCCAGGACAGTTCGCGGTTGAAAAACCGGGCAGGCCCCGTGCGTTCGGCGGGGCTGAGCGTGGTGGGTGCGGCGAAGGGCGCCTTGAGGAAATCGGCCTGGGTCATGACTTGGGGTGTTGCACGGGGTTTGTGACACGGGGATGACAATGGGTCATGTCTGCGGCCCGTCGCCCAGATATTCGACGGCAAGGGCCCGGGTGACGGGGCGGCGCAGGGCGAGGGCACGGGCATCCAGGGCCGCGACCATCAGGGCGGCGGCATGCAGGGAGCGGTCCATGCGCGGGATCAGATAGGCGATCAGGTTCGGGGGGACAGTGATCTGGCGGTCGGCGAACAGCTTGACCAGCACGGCGGCGAGCAGGGCATCATCGGGGGGATCAAGCCGGGTGATGGCGATGGCCTGCATGCGGCTGATGAGATCGGGCAGGGCAAGGCCCCAGTCGCGCGGCGGGGATTGCGCGGTCAGCAGCAGCGGATGGTGTCCATCCATCAGGTTGTGCAGATGGAACAGGGCGGGTTCGGAGGTGATGGTTTCCGCATCTTCGACCACCACGGGGCCGGTGGCGAGGGCGGGCAGGTCGGCTGCGTCCAGATCGGCGGCGGTGATCAGGGTGCCATGGTGTTCGGCGGCCCAGAGATGGGCAAGATGGGTCTTGCCCGATCCGGGCGGGCCGGTCAGGATCATCCGGCCATGGGGCCAGTGCTGCGGCATACCGATTGCGGCACGGGCGGCGGCATTGGCGGGTGCGGGAAAGAAATCGGCGCGGGCATAGGCGGCGCGGGCGGGCAGATCAAAGGCGAGTTGGCCCGTCAATCGGGGGCCTCATCAGCGTTCTGGCGGCTATAGCCCTGATAGAGCAGGCTGTTTTCGTATTGCACAAGGCCAAAGCGGGTGATGACGCCGATGGCGGCGGCGACCGGGACGGCGACGAGCATGCCGACAAAGCCGAAGACGGAGCCGAAGACCGACAGGGCAAACAGCAGCCAGACGGGATGCAGGCCGACCGACTGGCCGACGAGTTTCGGCGTCAGGATGTTGCCTTCGACGAACTGGCCCACGGCAAAGATCGCGGCGATGATGCCGATGGAGACCCAGTCGCCCCAGAACTGAAAGAGGGCAAGGCCAATGGCCAGCGCACCGCCGACCAGCGAGCCGACATAGGGGATGAAGGTGATGGCGCCTGCGATGGCACCGACGATCATGCCGTATTGCAGGCCCGCGACCATCAGGGCGACGGAATAGAAGGTGCCGAGGATCAGGCAGACGGAGACCTGCCCGCGCACGAAACCGGCGATGACGGCGTTGATGTCGCGGGCGAGGGTGCGCACGACGGGGGCGTGATCGCGCGGGATCAGATTATCCACGCGGGCGATCAGCTTGTCCCAGTCGAGGAGCAGGTAGAAGGCGACAACGGGGACGACGACGATGAAGATGACGGCGTTCAGGATGCTGAGCGCGGAGGTCAGCAGGCCATTGGCAAGCTCGGCCCCGCGGGCCTGAATGGCGGAGGCGATCTGGGCAAGGGTCTGGCGCGCGGTGGAGGTGCTGTCAGAGAGTTCGGGGAAACGCTCCAGCAGGAAGGCCTGCAGGCGGGCGGAAATCTGGGGGGCGGCATTCACGAGGGCGGTCAGCTGCGAGATCAGCGAGGGGATGATGGACAGGACCAGCAGCACGATGATGAGGATGGCCGCGACCGTGATGATGGCGGTGGCGGCAACGCGGCTGAGCCCGAGGCGCTGCAGGCGGTCAGCCACGGGATCGAGGAAATAAGCCAGTGCGCCGCCGACGACGAACGGCAGGATGACATCGCCCATCAGCCAGAGGAGGAGCAGAAACAGGACGGCCGCAGCCCCCCAGTATTTCGCCTGTTCGCGGAGTGGCAAGGCCATGCGCTGTTTCCCTTTTCCGTCCGGAAACATATCGCCCTTCAAGGGCCTGCTTGCAAGGGGCCGGGGGGTGGGCTGCAAAAAGCCCGGAGGCCGCAGGGCCATCCGGGCTGATCTGTAACGGGCCGCTTCGTATCAGTGGCAGGCGGGCCGGGTGCCGGGCAGCAGCACTTTGTCGATCACATGGATCACGCCATTGTCGGCCACGATATCGGCGATGATGACGTTGGCGACCTCGCCCGTGCCATCGGCGATGGTCACGCCGGATGCGCCCGCCGTGATGCACAGACGCTGCGAGGTGAGCAGCGGCTTGAAATAGTTGGAGCCTGCGGGAATGGCGGCCGCGGGCAGATTGCGGTCATCGACATGATAGAGCAGGATATCAGTCAGCTGACCCTTGTTCTCGGGCAGCAGCAGCGTGTCGACGGTGCCTGCGGGCAGGGCGGCGAAGGCGTCATTCACGGGGGCAAACACCGTGAAGGGGCCGGGGCCGGACAGCGTTTCGGCCAGCCCCGCAGCGGTCACGGCTGCGACAAGGGTGGAGAAACGTTCGTCGGCAGCGGCGATTTCGACGATGTTATCGGCATGGGCAATAGTGGTCGACATGGCCAGAGCGGCCAGCGCAAGTTTCATTTTCATCAGTTGTCCCCGTTGATGCGACATGGCGTGACTGCCGTGTCTGCAGCGTTTACGTAAGGGGAGGCCGGGTTGGATTGCCGCGCCGCGATCACATCACGTGACCGTGATGTGGCGTGATGCTGCGGGTGCGAAAGTGGCATTGCATCAGCAAAGTCGCCGCACCGAAGGATTGCCTTGCTGATTTGTCGGTGTCGCCGCGGATAGAACGTATCCCGGCCATAACTTCGCCCGGAAATTCCGGTTGATCCCGCCCAAACCTTCGTCAGTACAGTGGTTCAAAATGCCAAGATATCTCCTCCTCGCGGTCATCGTCATGCTCGGGCTGACGGGCCCCGCCAATGCACTGCAGATTTTCGTCAAGACCATGACCGGCAAGACGATCGCGCTGGAGGTGGAGGCCAACGATACCATCGAGACTGTCAAAGCGAAGATCGAGGAGAAGGAAGGTATCCCGCCGACCCAGCAGCGCCTGTTCTTTGCCGGAAAGGAACTGGAGGAAGGCAGAACGCTGGCAGACTACAACATCCAGAAAGAATCGACGCTGCAATTGATCCTGCGACTGGCTGCGACACCTGACAATGGTGCCGCAATCGTTGCGGTCACGCAGTTGAACATCATCACGGATGCTGTCGCCGCGCGCGTGGCGGGTCGATTTGCGCCGCAGCTTTCGGCATCTGGACTAAGCCTGTCATCATCGGGGGGCGGCGGATCGCAATTGCAATGGTGGACATCGGCATCGCTGCAGGATTTGGCGGGTGCTGCGCGGGGTGATGGCGGCAGCCTGACATTTGGTGTCGATACGCTGACAGGGCGGGGCGTGCTTTTGGGTCTGTATGCAGGCCAGGATTGGCTGCGCCTTGACGGTGCAGATGCGACAAGATCGGAAGAGC
>JAAFHS010000222.1 GCA_013298485.1 Rhodobacterales bacterium | reverse complement strand
ATTGACAGCCGTCAATTTCCCGGCAAATCCGTCGCCCGCCCGCTGACATAGACATCCATCGGCACGCTCAACCCCCTGATCTCCACCGCCTGCCGCGCGACCCTGTCTCCCGGCTCCAGCCCCGCCGCCGCCATCGTCACCGCCGACACCGCCACCTGCACGCCCAGCTCCTTGGTCTTGCTTTCCAACCGGCTCGCCACGTTCACCGTCTCGCCCAGTGCCGTCAGCGGGGCCGCCGCCTCTGCCCTTTGCACCGCCCCGATGCGCCCCAGGATCACCGCACCCGTATGCACGCCGATCCCCATCTGCAACGGTCCCGGCAATTCCTCGCGCAGGCTCTGGTTCAGCCCGTCCAGCACGCCCCCCATCGCCCGCGCTGCCGCAATCGCCCGCTGTGCGCCAACGGCTGTCGGCACATCCATCCCGAAAATCGCCATGATGCCGTCGCCCATGAACTTGTCCACGAACCCGCCCGTATCCTCGATCGCCTCCGCCATCCGCCCCAGAAACTGGTTCAGGATGAACACCACGTCGAAGGACAGCCGCCCCTCCGACATCTTGGTGAACCCGCGCAGATCGCAGAACAGGATCGTCACCTCCTGTTCAACCCCCCATAGATATTTGTCGATCCGGGCGCTCTGGCGTCCATCAAGATTGGCGGGCAGCAACGTCGACACCGTCAGATCCGCCACCGGGCGCAACTGGCAGGCCAGCCGCACATTCGCAGGCGACCCCACCCGCCCCAGAACCTGCGCTTCGGCCTCGGATGCCGCCGGCAACTGCTCCAATCCCTGCAGCACACGCACCCGGCATGTCGAACACCGCGCCCGCCCCCCGCAGACCGAGGCATGCGGCACCCGGTTTGCCCGGCTGATCTCCAGCACGCTCTGGCCCCGCAGGGCCGCGATGGTCGGCCCACCCGCATAGCTGACCACGATCTTCGGGCTGAACCGCATCTGGATCAACAGCGCGCACCACACGCCCACCGCCGCGATCAGAATCCCGTAATAGGTCATCGCCGATGTTGCGAAGGCATTCTGGATCACCGCGTACTGATCTGCCGTCAGCGGGCTGTCATACTGCACCTGCTGCGCATTGGCCCGGCCGGCATCGACAAATCCCATATAGGCCATCGTCGGGATCAGCACCGCCAAGCCGTACCAGAACCACAATCCCCGGCGATACCACGGTTTGGCTGAAAGCCAGTGGTGCAGCCCGATGCAGCCATGCACCCAGACCAGCACCATCAGGATCGCCTGACCCACAGCCTCGTTCGGCCACATCGCCCACAGGGCATAGTCATAGTCATCGTCGACCCCGAACATCTCATGCACGCCCCGCGTGCCCAGCACATGACGCACAAGAAAGATCGGGATCAGCAGTCCGAACGCCAGCTGAACCCCGCTGCGCCAGCCCAGCCGCCAGGTGCGGGCCTTCAGGAATCTGGCGATGCCCAGCACGAAATGCGTGACCGCCGCCGCGATCAGGATCACGGTGCCGGGCAGGCTGCGCGTGACCGCCGTCCGCACGTCCTGGCCCGCCTGCATCACATCAACCGATATCAGGCCCATCGCGTGGTTGATGAAATGCGTGGTGGCAAACGCAAACAGGATCAGCCCTGACCACAGGCGCAGCTGTGCTGCCTTCACCGGCCATGTCCGCCCCCGGCCCGGTCCGTGATCTGCGTCTGTCCGCACGAGGATTGTCCTTGCCGCAAAAGCCGGACCCGATGATCTAGGCCAGCGCCACGATGTCAACTGACTGCGAAAGCCCCGCAATTGCAACCGCATGTCGCAGCGGCGGGATATCACCTGCGTAACCCTGTCGCCGTGCCAGCGCCAAAGTTGCTGCATCCGTCAGAATGCGCGTGCCCTGCACCTTGTTGGCGGATTCAAGCTTGGCCGCCAGATTGACGGCGTGGCCGATCACGGTGAATTCGAACCGCCCCTGCGCACCCACCACGCCCACGGTCACCTCGCCCGCCGCAACAGCGGCACCCGTGCTGAACGGGACGGGCCAGCCCAGCGCACCAAACCGTTCGCGCGCCGCATCCAATGCCGCGATCACCGCCTCCGCCGCGCGCAACCCGTCTGCGGCATGGGTCTCGCTCGGTTGCACCGCGCCAAAGGTTGCCAGAATCCCGTCGCCCATGAACTTGTCGACCCGGCCGCCATGCACTTCGATCTGCCGCAACGCGATATCCTGATAGCAGGACAGAACCTCCATCACCGTCTCGGGGGCCATTCCGCGCGCCGTGCGCGTAAAGCCCCGCACATCCACGAACATGATTGCCGCCACCCGTGTTTCGGGTTTGCCCGCGCCCGGCAGGTCATCCGACTGCGTGATCAGATCCGCCACTTCCGGTGCAAAGAACTGGCTCAGATCTTCGGCCGCCGTATGGCTTTGGATCGCATCCAGCAGCACTTTGCGCGCACGGAACTGCGCGAATGACAGGATCAGCGTGACTCCGATCAGCGTCAGGGTCTTGTCGATCTCGGCCCCGATCAGGATGGAATTTGATGTCAGATATTCCACGAAGTTCCGGGTAATCCGCATCTCGCCCATATCGGTCAGCAGCGCATAGGCGACCATCACCAACCACCCCGCGACCGCAATCGCGCCCGCCGTCAGCACATAGCGCGGATCAAACCGCAGTGCGCGCAGGCTGATGAAGATGAAAAAGTAGATCATCGTCGGTGCCTTCAGGTAGAACGCCGCCGGTTGTGCGTACTGGATGTGGAACGAAAAGATCAACCCGCACAGCAGCGCCACATCGACAACGATCGAGATCACCAGAAACCACGACGGGATCGTGATCCGGTACGACAGCGCCACGCGGAACACGGTAAAGGCGAAATAGGCCGCCAGCGTCATCGGCACAAAGTTTTCACCGGCCGCACCCTCGGCCCGCGGGGCGAGCGAATAGAGCAGCACGAAGAATGACACGAACCCTAGTTGCACCCAGCCGATGGTCCGTTCCGCCGCCGCCTCGCGCCGGTCAATCTCGATCAGCACACGCCCCGGGATCACATGGTCAGGGGGCCATCCGGTACGGGCATAGGCCACAAGGTGCCGGAATGTCGAAACGAGGCCGCCCATCAATATCTTCCGATCCCTGCCAGTGTCTCGCGACCATAGCCCAGATCGTCATACGCTGCATGCATTGTTACAATGCGTCACGGCATATCAACCCCAGCCCCCGCCCCCCGGCGTCAGCATCTCGAACACCGCACCCGCGGGCAGGTCGCGTTCGTCATTGCCACGCAAGGGTTCAACCCGGCCATCGGGCCAGATCACCCGGTTTTCACCCAAGGCACCCGCCTGCCCGCCCCGCACCCCAAAGGGTGGTACGATCCGGCTGGAACACAGTGTTGTCACTGTCACGGGTTCCAGAAACCGCAACCGCCGCACCGCGCCGTTGCCACCCGGAAACGCCCCCTTGCCCCCCGATCCCGCACGGATGCCAAACGCCTCCAGCCGCACGGGAAAGCGTTTCTCCAACACCTCCGGGTCGGTCATCCGCGTATTCGTCATATGGCTTTGCACCGCATCGCAGCCCGCAAACCCCGGCCCTGCGCCCGTGCCGCCTGCGATCGTTTCATAGTTCTGGAACCGCGCATTGCCCCAGACGAAATTGTTCATCGTCCCCTGACTGCCCGCCATCACGCCTAAGGCCCCGTACAGTGCATTGCACGCCGCCTGTGACACTTCGGTATTGCCCGCGATCACCGCAGCAGGGGGCAGGGGGTTCAGCATGCAGCCTTCGGGCACGATGATCGTGATGGGTGCAAGGCAGCCTTCGTTCAGCGGGATCGCCTTGCCCACCAGCGTGCGGAACACATACAAGACCACTGCCCGGCACACCGCCAAGGGCGCGTTGTAATTGCCCGCATGCTGCGGTGATGTGCCCGTGAAGTCGACCACCGCCTGCCGTGCTTCACGATCCACCGCCACCCGCACGGCAATCTGCGCACCGATATCCATGGGCAGCGTGAAGGCCCCATCCGACAGCCCGTCAATCACCTGCCGCACGCTTTCCGCCGCATTGTCCTGCACATGGCCCATATAGGCCGCAACCACATCCGCCCCATGCGCCGCAACCGCCCGCAACAACCCCCGCCGCCCGGTTTCATTCGCCGCGATCTGCGCCTTCAGGTCCGCCATGTTCTGATCAATCGCGCGGCACGGATAGCGCCCCGATGCCAGCAGCGCCCGCGTTTCGGCATCACGCAGCCGCCCGCTTGCCACCAGCGCGAACAGGTCGATCACCACGCCCTCTTCTTCGATCCGCGTCGAATCCGGCGGTGATGATCCCGGCGTCCGCCCGCCGATATCGGCGTGGTGCCCGCGTGAACCCAGCCAGAACGCCACCGCCCCGTCGACAAACACAGGCGTGATCACTGTTACATCCGGCAGATGCGTGCCACCGTTGAACGGGCTGTTCAGCATCCAGGCATCGCCATCGCGCGCAGCAGGCCCCACGGCCGCAATCACCGTTTTCACTGCATGGCTCATCGAGCCCAGATGGACGGGCACATGCGGCGCGTTTGCCACCAGATCGCCGCCTGCATCAAAGATCGCGCAGGAAAAATCCAGACGTTCCTTGATGTTCACCGACCAGGCCGTATTCGCCAGCGTCGCGCCCATCTGATCCGCGATGGACATGAACAGATTGCCCATCACCTCCAGCAGCACCGGGTCCGCCTGCGTGCCCGCCGCCGCCATCCGCGCCAACGGGACCACACGTTCCAGGATCAGATTGCCCGTCCCGTCCACCCGCGCGCGCCAGCCCGGTTCCACAATCACCGTCCCCGTCGCTTCGCGGATCACCGCAGGCCCCGCCACCACCGCCCCCGCGCCAAGGGCCGGGCGGTCATACAGCGGGCATGGCACCGCATCACCACCAAACCAGACGGGCAGGCTGGCCATCGCCACGGCAACACCCGGCGCAATCGGCGGCGCATCGGGCGCAACCCCGCCGCCCACAGCCTCTGCCACCAGCATCTCGAACAGGATCGCACGCTCCGGTGCCACAAAGCCGAACCGCGCCTGATGCGCCGCCGCAAAGGCCGCGCGCATCTCCGCCGCAGTGCCATAAGGCACCGCCAACGGCTGGTGCGATCCGTCATAGCGCAGATGCGCCTGCACCTGTGTTGTCACCTCTGCAATCCCCTGTGTCCGCAATTCCGCCGCAGCCTCAGCCTGCAAGGCCGCCGCCGCCGCGCCTGCATCCACATCTAGCGGATGATCGAACTGCACCTCGCGCAGCGCCCGCG
>JAAFHS010000221.1 GCA_013298485.1 Rhodobacterales bacterium | reverse complement strand
CACGATCCTGGGCCTTGCCGGGGTTGATGAGATCAACGCGGGCGAAGGCGATGACGTTCTGATCGGGGGCGCGGGTGCAGATATCCTGCGCGGCGATGGCGGGACGGATACGGCCAGCTATGCGACGTCGACGGCGAAGGTGAGCATCGTTTTCAACGGCTTTTTCGACTATACCGCGACCCTTGGCGACGCGGCGGGGGATAGCTTCCTCAGCATCGAGAATTTCATCGGGTCGGGGTTCGCGGATACGATTGCGGGCGACAACACGGATAACGTGATCGAAGGCGGGGCCGGGGCGGACAGCCTGAATGGCGGTGGGGGCACCAATACCCTCAGCTATGCGGGATCGAATGCGGCGGTGAATGTGAACCTTACGGCGGGTACGCGGACGGGCGGCCATGCGACGGGCGATATCATCGCGGGGTTCGTCAACCTGCTGGGGTCGGCGTTCAACGATACGCTGGTGGGCGATGCGGGGGCCAACCGGCTGACGGGGGGTGCGGGCAATGATCTGCTGCAGGGCGGTGCCGGGGCCGATACGCTGGACGGCGGAGCCGCGACAACGGGGGATACGGCGAGTTATGCGTTGTCCACGAACAATCTGACGGTCGACCTGCAGCTGGTGACGCAAGGCGGAGGTGGCGAAGCAGACGGCGATGTCCTGATCGGGATCGAAAACCTGACGGGTGGGACGGGTCGCGACTTCCTGACGGGCGATGCGGGGAACAACCGGATCGATGGCGGGGCGGGCGGTGATGTCATCGAAGGTGGTCTCGGCAATGATACGCTGATCGGCGGGACGAGTGGCACTGACCGCGACACCCTGTTCTACACCAACGCAACTGGGGCGGTGACCGTCAGCCTGGCCATCACGGCGGCGCAGAATACGGGCGGCGCGGGGATCGATGTGATTTCGGGGTTTGAGGACCTGAACGGATCGACCTTTGACGACCGGTTGACAGGGGATGCGCTGTTCAATTCCATCCGCGGCAGCGACGGCAACGATACGATAAACGGCGGTCTTGGCGGTGATGTACTGTTTGGTGGCAGCGGTGCGGATCAGTTCGTGTTCAACACGGTACTGGGTGCGACGAACGTGGATACGCTGGTGTCGTTCGAGGTTGGGACCGACAAGATCGCGCTGGAAAATGCCGTCTTCACGGCACTCGGGTTGACGACCGGGGCGCTGAGCGATGCGCAGTTTGCCCTGTCAACTGATACCCTGACGGCGACGGACCGGATCATCTATGATCAGGTGACGGGTGTGTTGTCGTATGACCGGGACGGCAGTGGGGCGGCGGCTGCCGTTCAGTTCGCCAATGTTCTGGCGGGCGGATCGGCGGGCATGGGTGCGGCTGGCCTGTCGGCTTCCGACTTCCTGATCATCTGATCAGGGGGCGGTGGGGCGATCTGGCCTGCAGCGCAGCCTTCAGCGGCTGAGCTGCAGTGTGACGCGGCCGTCTTCGAGGCCCTGATACCCCGTTTCAGTCTGGATCAGGGTGACGCATTTGTCGCCCCCGGGCCCGCCCGAGATGCACATCCCATCATCGGTCGCGGTCCAGCGCATCGACAGGTGCATGATGCCCACTGCCGCGCGCACCTGGCCATCGGGGGTGAAGGTCAGGGTCATCTCGCGGCCATTCGGGCCGATTGATCGCCAGGGCAGGCCATCGGTGATCACCGCAAGGGCCGCCGTGTCGGCCTGCCCCATACCTGCCGACATTGCAATCGACAGGGCCAGGGCACCGCCAAGAAGGTATTTTGAAACAGTCATCTCAACATCTCCGTTCAGGATTGATGTCATGGTTTCTACCCCGGTCCGGGCGGTTCTGTCCGCTGTCGAAATGTCCCGTTTCTTGTCTGGCGCACGGATGGGATTGCCGGGTGTGGTGACCGGGTGACGCCGTCCCCTGACACAAAATGACAAAAACGAACGGGTGACTTATGGCGCGGGCGGGTCCAGATAAGCCGCATGATGACGCAACCCCATATCCTGATCGTGGAAGATGACGCCGAGATTGCGCAGCTGGTTGGGGCCTTCCTGAACCGGGCAGGGTTCCGGACGACCTATCTGGCGAACGGCAGGCGGGTGGCGGATATCCTGACAGGGGATGTGCCCGATCTGGTGCTGCTCGATCTGCTGCTGCCGGGCGAGGACGGGCTGAGCATCGCGCGGCGCATCCGGACCACGCATGCCGTGCCGATCATCATGCTGACGGCGATGAGCGAAGAGCGGGACCGTATCCGCGGGCTGGATCTGGGGGCGGATGACTATATCACCAAGCCGTTCAGCGCGCATGAACTGGTGGCGCGGGTGCGGGCCGTTCTGCGCCGGTCGGAGCCGCGACCGAACGGGGCAGCGGGAACGCCCGTGCACTACAGCTTTGCGGGCTGGGCGCTGGATGCGCGCAGGCGTGATCTGGTCGATCCCAGTGCCGTGCGGGTTGAACTGACCAGTGCGGAGTTCGAGATCCTGCGCACCTTCTGCGATCATCCGGGTCGGGTTCTGGGCCGTGATGCACTGGCCAAACTGGCGCAGGGCCGCCGGGTGGAGCCCTATGACCGCAGCATCGATACCCTGATCAGCCGCCTGCGCGGCAAGATCGAACCCGAAGAGACGTCGCCATCGCTGATCAAGACGGTCCGGCATAGCGGTTATGTGTTTACCCCGACCGTCGTGGTGACGCTGGAATGATACGCTTCAACCCGGCAGGCTGGTCGATCCGCTGGCAGATAGCGGCGCTGTTGATCGTGACCCAGATCGTGGCCCATGTCATTTCAGTTGTCACGATCAGCACGTTTTCGACACGCCGCGGGGGCGAGGCGGAGCTTGTGGTCAACCTGTCAGAGCCGTTTCTGACCGCATTGCGGTTGACGGCTGGCGATCCCGCGGAGGCCGCGCCGCACCTTGCGGCCCTGCCGGGGATGGATGACCGCTTTGCCGTCACGGACAGATTGCCATCCGTGCCGACAGATGCGGCGGGGTGGGACGACAGTGCGGTGCACCGCGCCGTCTTTGCGGAACTGCCCGCAAGATGGCGCGACCATGTGATGTTTTATGCCGCAGATGACGGTGCGGTCACTTACCGGAATTTCCGGCTTGCCCTGCGGTTGCCACAGGGCCACTGGCTGGTCTACGGACCGCGCGGCGACACGCTGGTGGAGGCGGTGCCACAGCTGGTGGGACTGCTGGGGTTGTTGTTCTTTGCACTGCCGTTGATGTTGCTCGCGGTCTGGTCGGGCCTTGTGCTGACCAGGCCCATCACGGCGCTGGCTGCGGGCGCCGAGGCCTTTGCCCGCGATACGGCCACGCCGCCGCTGCGCGAGGATGGCCCGGTTGAGGTGCGCAAGGCAAAACGCGCCTTCAACCAGATGCGCATCAGGATCCGCAAGCTGCTGTCGGACCGGTCACAGACCCTTGCCTCGATCGGGCATGACATGCGCACGCCGCTGACGCGTCTGCGCCTGCGGCTGGAGATGCTGGAACCCGGACCTGCGACCGAAAAGATCAACGAGGATGTGACGACGCTGGAGCGGATGATCGACGATGCGCTGGAATTCCTGCGTTCGGAAAACCAGCCGGTGGTGCTGACCCAGGTCGATCTGGCCGTGCTGGTCAGAACAGTGGCCGATGATTATGCGGATCGCGGTCACGGGGTTGTGTATCAGGGCCCGGCGCGGCTGGTGTTTCGCTGTGATGTCGATCTGGTGCGCCGCATTCTGGACAATGTGGTGGGCAATGCCGCGAAATATGCCAAGGCGGCAGAGGTCACCCTGCAGGCCGGCACATCCGGTGCCGTCCGGATCGCGGTGCGCGACAATGGCCCCGGCATCCCGCCGGACCACCGCGAAAAGGTGCTGGAGCCTTTTGCCCGGATCGCGGCGGTCCGTGCGGGAACGGCGCAGACTGCGCCGGGCTTCGGCCTTGGACTGGCCATTGCGCGCGATCTGACGGAACGGTTGGGCGGCAGGCTGACGCTGGGCGACAACGTGCCATCGGGACTGCTGGTCACGATCTGCCTGCCGTTGCGGCTGGCCGATGGCGCGGCAACCGCCGTGACGGGGGGGACGCCGCATGTCTGATCCCGCAAGCGTTGATGCACGCCGGTTCCGGGTGTGGGGACTGATCGGGCTGCTGATCCTGGGTGTGGCAGGCTATTGGTATCTGTCGCCCGGGGGCGGCGCACCACCCGATCTGGCGGCCCCGGTTGTGCAGGCCCCGCGGCAGGTGAAGGCCTTGGGGGAAGTGCTGCCGGTGACTGATCTTGTCACGATTGCGGGGCCGACCGGGCAGGATGCCGGGCGGATCGCGCGGATCGATGTGACCGAAGGCGGTCAGGTGGTTGCGGGTCAGGTGCTGGCCGTGCTGGATACGGAACCCTTGCTGAAGGCGCAGCTGGATCAGGCGCTTGCGAATGAGGCTGTGAAACGGGCCGTGCTGGCGGGCAGGATTGCCGATCTTGATGCGCAGGAGGCGCAACTGCAGGCGCAGATCGAACAGCAGCAGGTCGCCCTGTCCAAGGCCCGGCTGGAGCTTGACCGGCGCACGACGCTGCGTGACAGCGGCCTTTATGAAGACACGGCGCTGTCTGACCTGCGCTTTGACGTGCAATCGGCGACATTCGCCCTGCGCAATCTGCAGATCCAGCTGGACCGGACCCGGCTGCGCGGCCCCGAAGGCGCGCGGCTGGACGAACAGAGTGCGGCGGCCGATCTGACATCTGCCACTGCCGCCACGGCACGGGCGCAGGCCGACTACGCCAGCGCCACGATCCGTGCCCCGATTGCGGGACGGGTTCTGGCGCTGCATGGCCGCGTCGGCCAGCAGATCGACAGCGATGGCTTTGGCCTGATCGGCGACACCAGCCGGATGATGATCCGCGCCGAGGTCTACGAGACGGATATGGTTGAGGTGGCCCTTGGTCAGGCGGTGACGGGGACATCCCGCGCCTTTGCGGGCCGCCTGATCGGCACGGTCAGCCGCCTTGGCGTGCGCATTTCCACTCAGTCGATCATGTCGACTGATCCGGCGGCCATCGTGGATGCCCGCGTGGTGGAGGTCTGGATCACGCTGGATGACGCGTCATCCGCCGCTGTGGCGGATAGATCCGGTCTGCAGGTGACAGCTGCCTTTGCCGCCACGGGAGACGGCGATGCTTAAGGGCCGCACGATGCTGGGCTGGGTGCAGCTGACCCACAGCAAGGCGCGGTTCGTTGTCGCCGCATCTGGCGTGGGTTTTGCCGTGCTGCTGGTCTTCATGCAGCTGGGCTTCATGAACATGCTGTTTGACGCAAAC
>JAAFHS010000219.1 GCA_013298485.1 Rhodobacterales bacterium | reverse complement strand
GGGATCGGGGTGGAGGCGGCAAAGGCGTGGTGCGCCGGGGCGCTGGCGCGGGGTGAGATTGTCGAGGTGCAGGTCGAGGGCGCGGATGGCACCTTGCGGCGGTCTTTTGCATGGCCGGGCATCATGACCGAGGTGCCGCCGGACCCACCCGCGAAGGTGCGCATCCTGTCGCCGTTCGACCCTGCGCTGCGGGACCGCAATCGGGCGGAACGGCTGTTCGGGTTTTTCTACCGGATCGAGGTTTTCGTGCCCGAGGCACAGCGGCAATACGGCTACTACGTCTTTCCCGTGCTGGAAGGGGCCACGATCATCGGGCGCATTGATGCCAAGGCTTATCGTGAGGCGGGTGCCTTGCAGGTACGGGCCTTCTGGCCCGAGCCGGGGGTCAGAATGACGGCCGGACGATTGGCACGGCTGGATATGGCCCTGGGGCGGTTGGCGGCGTTTGCAGGCTGCGACCGGGTAGAGATGGCATACGGCTGGCTGCGCGGATCAGCGTAGCGCATCCAGAATATCGGGTGAGGCATAGCCATCAGGCACCTGACCTTGCGCACGCTGATAGGCCTTGACGGCGGCCACCGTCAGCGGACCGATCTTGCCGTCTGCCCCGCCGGTATCAAAGCCCGCTGCGGTCAAAAGGCGTTGCAGTTCAATGCGTTCGCCTTCGGGCATGGCGCGCAGATGGCGGGGCCATGTCGCCTTGAAGGGGGCACCGCCCTGCAGACGGTCGGCCAGATGGCCGATGCCGATGACATAGGCGTCGGCGGCGTTATACGCCTCGATCGCGCGGAAATTGGCAAAGATCAGGAAGGCCGCCCCCTGTGCGCCTGCAGGCAGCAGCACCTTTGCCGGGCCGTGATCGGGCAGATCGCCCCCATCCGCCAGTCGCACGCCCATGGCCTGCCAGTCGGTGACGGGCTTTTCCACGCGGTCGCCGGATTGGTCATAGTCGAAATCTGCGGGCAGGGTGATTTCGACGCCCCAGGGCCGCCCGAACACCCAGCCTGCCTTTTGCAGATAGGCGGCGGTGGAGGCGAGCGCATCTGCCGGGTCATCCGCCCAGATATCGCGCCGCCCGTCGCCGGTGAAATCGACGGCGGAGGCGAGATAGCTCGTGGGCATGAACTGCGTATGGCCCATGGCCCCGGCCCAGCTGCTGGTCATCCGGTCGGGTGTCACATCGCCGTTCTGCAGGATTTTCAGGGCAGCGATGAGTTGCTCTTCAAAGAACGCGGCCCGCCGCCCGTCATAGGCGAGGCTCGCCAGTGACGAGGTCAGATGATGGTCGCCCATGAAGGCACCATATGAGGATTCAAGGCCCCAGACGGCAAGCACAACCGCGCGGTCGACATGATAGCGCGCCTCGATCCGGTCCAGGAGGGCACTGTGTTTTGCCAGCATTTCCTTGCCGCTGGCGATGCGCTGGTCAGACACCGCGCGATCCAGATAATCCCAGATCGTGCGGGTGAACTCGCCCTGGTTGCGGTCGCGGTCGATGACCACGGGGTCGAAGGTGGCATCCTGAAAGGCCGCATCGAAGGTCGCGGCGTCGATCCCTGCGGCCAGTGCGCGGGGGCGGAAATTTGCGATCCAGGCCTGCAGGCCCGCGTTGGTGCCAGTGATTGTCACGGCGGCCTCCTCCGTTACCGGGGTTTCGGCATGCACGGAAGCCGCGCCAAACAGGATTGCCGCCGCCAGAGCCATCTTGCGCATCAGATCACCGCCTGCCTGTTTTTCTTTTCAGTTTAGCGCGAAAGCCGATCATCGCCAAGCACCCGCGCGCAGCGGGGCGCGGGCGGACATCGTCATCAGGATTTGAATAAGCGATGCGCCAACATCGGTTGTCGTGTCGTGTAACGGTATGGAAACGCCCAGTTCCTCTGGTCATGTCGAAGATATCAGGACAGATTGCGGACATTGGCTGGCACGTTGTCATCAACAGCAAAGGTTTCAGATGAACCCCAGATCAAATTTCTTGCCAGTTGTGGCGGCCATCGTTCTGACTGGTTCATCCGCTGTGGCACAACAGGTCGATCTTGCACAGGTCGAGCCGCTGGTTGCACTGCTGCAGCAGGACGAAGCGGAACTGCTGGCTGCGATCGCCGCGGGCGACGCAGGACGTTTGGCCCTATTGGCGCAGCGCAATCTGCGGATGTCCTTTACCATCGCGAAATCCGATCCGCCCATCAGTCCGGATGATCCCGCCGCCGTTGCCCTGCGCGAGGCCTATGTAACTTGCGCGAACGCGCATTCGAACATTGCGTTTCTGGCAGGTGATGCGGCACGGGCGATCACGACCAACAAAGGTGGTGACAATACGGCGGTCATGAATGATATGGCGCGCGGCGGCATTGCGTTTTTCCTGCCTTCTTTTGGGGAAAAATGGGCGAGCTGTGATGCGTTGTTGGGGGGGCGTCTTGGGGCGACGGCGGTTCCTGCCAGCGTGGATACACTTCTGCCTGCGTTCGAGCCACTGCCCCTGACGGCCTTCACCCCGACGGACGTGAAGATGTGGCGCGATAGGCTCGCTGCGTTCAAGACCCTGGAAACTGAGATAACCGCCGCGCTGAAGGCCCATGATCTGGATGCGATTGACGAAATGGTCGTACCGATACAAGCGTTCGATACCATGATCGCGCGGCGTGATCATTCCGGACTTGGTGCTGCGGATTATGCGATGGTCTATGAATGCAACTGGCATGTCGGACATTTCCGCCAGCTGCACGATGAGATCGAACAGGCCCTGAGTCGCCCTGAATTGGCAGTCGAGTCCCTTCAAGCGGCGCAAGATACGCTGGAGCAATACCGCCAGTCAAAGGCGCTTTGCGCGCGTGCCCTGGGTGCGCCTGACAGTGTCGGCGTGGTGCATATCGGTGCAGATTCACTGACCTTGGAATAGGTACCCGGGTACTGAAAATCCGAGGTGTTATCTGCGTTTGCGGATCACGCGGCGTTTTGCCTCGCGTGCGGCTTCGGCCCCGGCGCGGCGGGGGGCGGGGCGGCCGCGGGCGGGTTTCGCCCCTGCAGGCAGGGCGCGGTTTTCAATCTCCAGCAGTTCCAGCAGCAAGCCGCCCGTCACGGGTACGGCCTCGGCCAGGCGGACCGTGACGCGCTGGCCGATGCCGATGATGATGCCGGTATCCGCCCCCATCAGGGTCTGGGCGTCGCGGTCGTAGTGATAGAATTCGCGCCCGATGGCGCGGATCGGGACCAGACCGTCGGCCCCGGTTTCATCGAGTTTGACGAACAAGCCAAAGCCCTGCACGCCGGAAATGCGGCCCGTGAAGGTGGCGCCGACGCGGTCTGACAGGAAGGCCGCCAGATAACGGTCGGTGGTATCGCGTTCGGCGAGCATGGAGCGGCGTTCGGTATCGGAGATCAGCTTGGCGGTTTCGTCCAATGTTTCAATGTCTTGCGCAGACAGACCATCCTTGCCCCAGCCGTGCCCTGCGATCAGCGCGCGGTGCACGATCAGATCGGAATAGCGCCGGATGGGTGAGGTGAAATGGGCATAGGACCGCAAGGCCAGACCGAAATGCCCGAAATTTGCAGGATGATAATAGGCCTGCGGCATCGACCGGAGGGTCGAGATGTTCATAAGTTCAGCAAAATCAGTGCCTTGAGCCTGTTCAAGCAGACGGTTCAGGTGCGAAGTCTTGAGCACTTGCCCCTTGGCGAGGGTGAAACCCGACGCCTCGGCCACGTCGCGCAAAGCCTCCAGCCGATCCGGGCTGGGTTCTTCGTGCACGCGGAACAGCAGCGGGCGTTTCAGGGCGATCAGTTCTTCGGCGGCGGCGACGTTCGCGAGGATCATGAATTCTTCGATCAAGCGATGCGCATCGAGACGATCTTTGTAGGCGACAGAGGTTACCAGACCGTCAGCGGATAGCACGATCTTGCGTTCGGGCAGGTCGAGATCAAGTGGTTGGCGCAGGGCGCGGGCGGTTTTCGTCGTCGCATAGGCGGCATAAAGCGGGCGCAGGATGGGGTCGAGCAATGGCGCGGTGCGGGCGTCGGGGTTTCCATCGATGGCGGATTGCACGTCTTCGTAGGCAAGCGAGGCGACAGATCGCATCATGCCACGTGTGAAACGGTGGCTGACCTTGTGGCCATGGGCATCCAGAACCATGCAGACAGCGAGGCAGGGGCGGTCGACGCCTTCGTGCAAGCTGCAGAGATCACTGGACAAAACATCGGGCAGCATGGGCACGACGCGGTCGGGGAAAAAGTGGAATTGCCACGCTTGCGCGCCTCGCGGTCCAGGGCGGAGCCGGGGGTCACATAATGGGCGACATCGGCGATGGCGACCCAGACGATATGGCCGCCGGGGTTTTTCGGGTTCGGATCGGGGGCGGCATGGACGGCATCGTCGCGGTCGCGGGCATCGGACGGGTCGATGGTGACAAGGGGGATGCCGCGCAGGTCTTCGCGGCCATCAAGGCTGGCGGGTTGGGCTGCGTCAGCCTGCGCGATCACGGCATCGGGGAACTGGTCGGGGATGCCGTGCTGGTGGATGGCGATCAGGCTGACGGCGCGGGGGCCTGTCGGATCGCCAAGGCGCGCGGTGATGCGCGCGGTGGGCAGGCCAAGGCGTTTGGGGCCGGCCTGTTCAGCCTCGACCAGCTCGCCATCGCGGGCGTTCAGGGTGAGATCGGGGCCGACGCGCCATTCCTTGTCCTGCCCCTTGTCGATGGGCATGATGCGCCCGCCTTCGGCATTACTTCGGAAGATGCCAAGGATTTTCAGGGGGTTGGCCCCGATCTTGCGGATCAGGCGCGCCTCATAGGCATGGTCATCGGCGGTGACCTGGGTCAGGCGTGCAAGGATGCGGTCACCTTCGGCGACGGGGGCGTCGCCCTTGCGGGGGATGAACAGAATCCGGGGTTCGGGATCCGCGCCTGCCCATTCCACGGGTTTTGCGAACTGGTCGCCGGAGGTATCGGGGGGCAGGATTGCGAGGATTGATACAGGCGGCAGGGTTTCGACGTCGCGGTAGTTGCGGCGGCGTTTTTCCAGCGCGCCCTCGTCGGCAAGCTCTGCCAGGATGCGTTTCAGTTCAACCTTGGCGGCCCCTTTGAGGCCGAAGGCGCGGGCGATCTCGCGCTTTGCGCCCTGTCCGGGGTTATCGTGGATCCATTGCAGGATGTCGGTTTTGGAGGGGAGTTGATTCATGGAAGTGCAGGTAGCACGGGATGCGGGCGGGGGAAATGGGCGGGCGATGTCGAGCGCCGCAAGGGTAGCGTGATTCCGTAGTGTTTATGATGTAAGCTATTGGTTTTATGTAAAATCACCGATCTATGTTG
>JAAFHS010000022.1 GCA_013298485.1 Rhodobacterales bacterium | reverse complement strand
TGATCGGCCTGCACCCCGATCTTGCGAGCACACCCGCCGCCCGCTGGCTGGACGATAACGCAAAGGACGCCACAACCGTGATGCGCTTGGCCCAGATGGCCGAAGTGCGCGCGACCGCCGCCAGCGGCGTTGGCCTTGCCATGCTGCCCTGCTTTCTGGGCGATGTGACCCCCGATCTTGTGCGCGCACACCCTGATGTGCTGGTCCGTCAGACCCTGACACTGGTGTGCAGGCGCGACGTGCCGGATGACCCGGCCGGGCGGAAAGTGATCGGCACACTGGTCCGGGCGATCAAGGACCAGTCGGCGGCACTGGCCGGTGATGCGGCCCTGATGCAGAAAATGCCATCAGGGCTTGGAATTGCTGCAAAGGCGCGCCATGTTGTAAACAAGGGGGACTGAACATGCCGCTTCCGTATTTCCTGCTGATGCTCGCATCCGTGATCATCGCCGCCGGGGCCACGATTGCGCTCGCCACCTGGGCGGGGCTACCGTTGGTCGCCCTTGGCTTTGCCGCCCTTGCGGGCAGTCTGCTCCTCGGCCTCAGGCAATGGCGCTGACACTCGACGATGACGCGCTGACCGAACAAGGCCTGCCTGCAGCCCGTCAGGGCCGCGTCCTGCTGATCGCCTGCGGGGCCTTGGCACATGAAATTCTGGCACTGAAAGCCGCGAATGGCTGGGATCACCTCGATCTGCAATGCCTGCCGGCAAAGCTGCACCTTTACCCTGAAAAGATCATCCCGGCGGTCGCGGCCGCCGTGCAGGACCATAAGGGCGCATATGAGACGGTCTTTGTCGTCTATGCCGATTGTGGAACCGGCGGGCTATTGTTTGAAAAGTGCAAGGAACTCGGCGTTCAGATGGTCGAAGGCCCGCATTGCTATTCGTTTTTTGAAGGCAATGCCGTGTTTGCCGAAAAGGCCGAAACCGAATTCACTGCCTTCTACCTCACCGATTTCCTCGTGCGCCAGTTCGATGCCTTCGTCTGGCGGCCCATGGGGCTCGACCGCCACCCCGAACTGCGGGACATGTATTTCAAGCATTACACCAAGCTTGTCTATCAGGCGCAGACCGATGATCCGGCCCTTGATGCCAAGGCCGCAGAATGCGCCGCCCGTCTCGGTCTGGCCTATGAGCGCCGCTTTACGGGCTATGGCGATCTGACCGGGGCATTGGCCGCATTGGGCTGATGGGCAGATTGCCCATCTTCCCCACGGTCACGAAACCTTACCAAAATGTTAAAATACCCTCTTTTCAGAAACTCATCTTATTGATTTTATTCACGAAAGTTGAAAATTGACAGCCGTCAATTTTCACCCCAACAACGCCCGCGCGGCGTCCCGTGCCGCGCCTGTCACCGTATCCCCCGCCAGCATCCGCGCGATCTCCTCGACCCGCGCAGGCGCGTCCAGCGGCGTCACTGTCGACAGCGTCGCCTCCCGCTCCACCCGTTTTTCCACCCGCCAGTGATGCGCGCCGCGTGCAGCCACCTGCGGTGAATGCGTGACCACCAGAACCTGTGCCGTCTGCGCCAGCGCCTGCAGCCGCCGCCCCACCGCATCCGCCGTGGCCCCGCCCACGCCCCGGTCAATCTCGTCAAAGATCAGCGTCAGCCCCGGCGTATCCCCCGTCAGGCAGACCTTCAACGCCAGCAGAAACCGCGACAGCTCGCCCCCCGATGCAATCTTGTTCAACGCCCCCGACGGTGCGCCGGGATTCGTGGCCACGGTGAATGTCACCGCATCCACCCCCTCCGGCCCCGCCTCGCCTGCCGCTACCTCTGTCACGAACACCGCGCGTTCCATTTTCAGTGGCGCCAGTTCCGCCGCCATCGCCGCATCCAGCCGCCCCGCTGCCTCACGGCGCATGGCCGTCACGCGCGCCGCCTCATCCAGATAGGCGGCCTCCGCCTGCGTCACTGCCACGCGCAGCGCCGCAATCCCCGCCACCCCGCCCTCCAGCGCCGCCAGCCGCGCCCGCAGATCATCGGCAAAGCCGCCCAGATCATCCGCCAGCACCCCGTGCTTGCGCGCCAGCGCCCGGATGGCGAACAGCCGCTCCTCCACCGCCTCCAGATCGACGGGGTTGAAGTCAAGGGCGCGCAACGTGTCCTCCACCCCCTGCTGCGCATCCCCCAGCTCAATCAGCGCCCGGTTCAGCGCGGCCAACGCCCCCTCCAGCCGCCCCTCAGCCCGGTCCGCCGCCCCTTCCAGCCAGCGCACCGCATCACGCATCGCGGCCTCGGCACCGTCTTCCGCCAGGGCCGCATGCGCGCGGGCGATATCGCTGCGGATGCGTTCGGCCCCCTGCATCAGACGGCGGCGGGCGTCCAGCGTGGCCTCCTCCCCCGGTTCGGGGGCCAGCTTGTCCAGTTCGGCCACTGCGTGACGCAGATAGTCCTCTTCCGTCCGCGCTCGCGCCAGCGCCTCCTCTGCCACGGCCAGCGCGCCGCGCGCCTGCGCCTGCGCGCGCCATGCATTGCGCAAGGAGGCAAGGTCAAAGCCCGCGAATGTATCCAGCAGCGCCCGGTGCCCGCGCGGGTTCAACAGCCCCCGGTCATCATGCTGCCCGTGCAGTTCCACCAATGTGTCGGACAGATCGCGCAGCACCTCGCCCGACACGCGCCGGTCATTGACCCAGGCCGTCTTGCGCCCGTCCGCTGCATTGATGCGCCGCAGGATCAGCTCGTCCTCCGCCGCAATCCCTGCCGCATCCAGCACCGCCCGCGCCGCGTGGCCCTGCGGCAGATCGAACACTGCCGTCACCTCACCCTGATCGGCACCGCTGCGCACCAGTTCGGCACGGCCCCGCCAGCCCAGCACAAAGCCAAGCGCATCCAGCAGAATGGATTTCCCCGCCCCGGTTTCCCCGGTCAGCACATTGAGGCCCGGCTGAAACGCAAGATCCAGCCGATCAATGATCAGGACATCCCGTATTTCAAGGCTACGCAGCATCGCATGGCCCAAGATGTGCGCATCCGTTGCGCACCATCGCTACAACCACTCGCCCCGAATGACCTGGCGGTAAATCTGGGACAGCCAGCTGTCACCCTTTGCCTCAAGGCTCAGGCCCTGCCCTGTCAGCAGCCGGTACGTATCGTCATAGAACGGGCTGGACTGGTAGTTGTAGCCCAGAATGGCCCCCGCCGTCTGGGCCTCATCCGTCAGGCCAAGGGCCAGATAGGCTTCGACCAGGCGGTGCAACGCTTCGGCAGTATGGGTCGTGGTCTGGTAATCCTGCACCACGACGCGGAACCGGTTGATCGCCGCCGTGTAATTGCCGCGTTTCAGGTAATAGCGCCCGATTTCCATTTCCTTCGACGCCAGATGATCGAACGCCAGTTCGAACTTCAGGATGGCGCTGTCGGCATATTCACTGTCGGGATACTGTTCGATCACCTCGCGCAGAGCCTGCAATGCCTGGAACGTCAGGCCCTGATCGCGCCCCACTTCGTCGATCTGGTCATAGTAGGACAGGGCCAGCAGATACTGCGCATAGGCCGCGTCATCGCTGCCGGGATAGAAATCCAGGTAACGCTGCGCCGCCGCCCGCGCCTCTTCATAGTTTTCGGCCTTATGCTGGCTGAAGGCCTGCATGATCAGCGCGCGCTTGGCGAATTCGGTATAGGGGTAAAGACGCTCAACCTCTTCGAAATAGCGGATCGCATCATTGTTGCGTCGGCCGGATTCCAGTTCCAGCTCACCCAGCTTGAAGATGTCTTCGGCTGTCAGGTCATCCAGCGGCACCTCGCGCTGCGCACCCGCCCCGCATCCCGCAACTGAAAGCAGCAGCGCCACCATCAAAGCCCGCGCGCCTGACCGTCCGACTGCCATCTGTCGCTTAACCCTTTGTCCTGCCTGCACAGTAAGATTTACCGAACTGTCTCGCGTTTGACGCATCCCTAGCACAGAAAAATCCGGGGCGCAAAACGCCTTTATGCCATCAGGCAAAACTCAATGCATGTTCGGAATATCACTGCGGATCACGCCCACGCCCGGCAGTTTGGTGCCCATCGTCGGGCCGCAATCGACCACACGATAGGCGTCCGGGTCAGCAAACAGCGCACGCAGCAATTTGTTGGTCAGTGCATGCCCCGCGCGGTGGCCAGTATAGCGGCCCAACAGCGGCCCGCCCGCCAGTGCCAGATCGCCCAAGGCGTCCAGCATCTTGTGCCGCACAGGTTCATCATCATAGCGCAACCCGCCCGGCGAGACGATCTGATCCCCGTCGAACACCACCGCGTTGTCCAGCGTGCCCCCCAGGGCAAGGCCACGCGCGCGCATCGCATCGACGTCCGACTGGCGGCAAAAGGTGCGGCTGTCACACAATTCGCGCACGAACGCGCCATTCGCGAGGCTCAGCTGTTTGGTCTGCTTGCCGATTGCCGCATCCGCAAAATCGATGTGAAAATCAATTTCCAGCATCTCAGCCGGATCAAGGCGCGCAACCGCGTCGCCATCGCGCACTTCGACCGCCTTCAACACCCGAACAGCCCGCACCGGGGCAGACTGCGCAATCAGGCCACGCGCAAGAATACCCTGCACAAATGGCGCGGACGACCCATCAAGGATCGGCACTTCAGGCCCGTCGATTTCGATCAGGGCATTGTGCACGCCACAGCCTGCAAGGGCGGCCATCACATGTTCGATGGTCGAAACGCTGACGCCCGCATCATTTTCGATGACTGTGCACAGGCGCGATGGCGTGACACGGTCCCACATGGCTGCAACCATCACATCGCCATCCGACAGATCCTTACGCACGAACCAGATGCCATAATCCGCCGAGGCAGGCCGGATGGTCATGCGCACATGCTGGCCCGAATGCAGACCTTTGCCGCTGAAGGTTACCGCTGATTTCAACGTGCTTTGCACGAACGCCTCATGTGTGAGCGCGGGGGGATTCGCCCGCCAACTTCCGTTGAATGGTAATTAGTTGGGGGTATGTGCAATCACAACTCACTCTTTATGACGGTATGTGACAGATTGTGTCACAATCCCAAGCAAATGATATCTAAAGAAAAAAGCCCGCCTAAGCGGGCTTTCTCCATCATCGTGTTTCAGCCGGTTCAGTTCGCCTGACGGCGCAGGAAAGCCGGAATTTCGATGCGTTCCTGATCTGCATTCATTTCGGGTTCATCATCAAAGCTGGTCATCGGCGGCTGCTGGCGTGCAGGGGCGGCCGGGCTGCGTTCCACCTGCGCCTCCAGATGACCTGCCATCCGGTTAATCAGCGAACCGATACCGAAGCGGGGCTTTTCAGCCGCGCGCGGGGCGGGGGCCGGTGCCGCCTGGCGTGCGGCAGGCGGCGGCGTCATCGGCATTTTCGCAGCCGCGGCTTTCAGACGCGCCATCGCCTCCGGCGAGGGCATACCGGGGGATCGCGGGCGCGGTGCCACGAATTCACCTGCATCGGCATCCAGTGCTGCAGGGGCCGGACGCGGTGCCGCGGCGGGCTGTGCGGGCTGGGGGCGATAGGCGGGCGGCGGCATATCTTCGATCATGTCGTCGTTCTGATGGCGATCATCCGAAACCGCATCAAACAGACCTTGCGCCTCTACCTCATCGGCGGTCGGCTCCATCACCGGCTGCGGCGCGGGGGCGACTTGCTGTGCCGCTGTCATGGCCAGCGGGGGCATAGCGCGCGGGGTGGGTGCGGCTGGCGCAGACTGCAGGGGCGATGCCATCGGGCGCCGCTGGATCGGGGCCTCGGCACGGGCCTGGGTCACATCGATGCCGGTCGCCACGACCGAGACGCGAATCGCGCCTTCCATGCTGGTATCAAGGGTCGACCCCACGATGATGTTGGCGTCGGGATCAACCTTTTCGCGGATGATATTCGCCGCCTCATCCAACTCGAACAGGGTCAGGTCATAGCCGCCGGTGATGTTGATCAACACACCCTTGGCCCCATTGAGGCTGATCTCGTCGAGCAGCGGGTTGGCAATCGCCTTCTCGGCCGCCTCGACCGCACGGTTGTCGCCGGTCGCCTCGCCCGTACCCATCATCGCCTTGCCCATCTCGTCCATCACGGCGCGGACATCGGCGAAATCAAGGTTGATCAGACCCGGGCGCACCATCAGATCGGTCACGCCCTTGACGCCCTGATAGAGAACGTCATCGGCCATGGCGAAGGCCTCGGTAAAGGTCGTGCGTTCATTGGCCAAACGGAACAGATTCTGGTTCGGGATGATGATCAGCGTATCGACAACTTTCTGAAGCGCCTCAATGCCTTCTTCGGCTTGCTTCATGCGCTTGTTGCCTTCGAACTGGAAGGGTTTGGTGACCACGCCCACCGTCAGGACACCCAGCTCGCGCGCGGCCTGCGCGATGATCGGGGCCGCCCCCGTGCCCGTCCCGCCGCCCATGCCTGCGGTGATGAAACACATGTGCGCACCGGCCAGATGATCGACGATTTCCTCAATCGTTTCCTCTGCCGCGGCAGCCCCCACCGATGGCCGCGCCCCGGCACCCAGGCCTTCGGTGACCTTCAGACCCATCTGAATGCGCGCCGTCGCGTTGCTTTGCTGCAAGGCCTGCGCATCGGTATTGGCGACCACGAACTCCACGCCCTCAAGGCGTTGCTCGATCATGTTGTTTACGGCGTTGCCGCCCGCCCCGCCGACGCCGAACACCGTGATGCGCGGCTTCAGCTCTTCCTTCGTGGTATTCATGATGAGGTTCAGTGCCATGTCCCGTTCCGCCTGTTTTTATGCGTTGCGCGCTTGATTTGACCGCCTGTCCCGGACGGCTTTCCCGAATTGTCTACAACTCTATCCACAAGCGGGCCGCAGGTCACGCAAAATATGATGAATTCCCACAAAATATGGGGGAATCCCGCCGCATTTCAGCGGGATTTTGCAGATGACGCAGGATGTTGCGGTTACCAGTTGTCCTTGAACCATTTCATGACCTTTCGCATCGGTTTGGCCGCATAGCGATCAGACGGAATATCGAAGTCCCACCATTCATCCTGCGGATGTGCCGCGAACAGGCACAGCCCCACCGCACTGGAGAAGGCAGGCCCCGTCGTCGCCTGCGGCAGACCCTGCACACGCAACGGGCGGCCAAGGCGCACGCGCTGGCCAAGGATGCGCGCGGCCAGGCCATCAAGGCCCGGTATCTGACTGCCGCCGCCTGTCAGCACGATCTGCTGGCTGGGCAGGCTTTCAAAACCCGCCGCATCGAGCCGGGCACGCGTTTCCTCCAGTATCTCTTCGACGCGCGGACGCATGATGCCGATCAGTTCTGTCCGGCTGACCTGGCGGCGGTCCTTTTCCCAATCGCCACTGTCGCCACGGATATCAATCATCTCGCGGTCATCCATGCCCGTCGCATAGACTCCGCCATTCATCGTCTTGATCCGTTCGGCCACTGCCAGCGGCACCTGCAGACCTTTGGAGATATCGGACGTGATATGATCGCCCCCCATGCGCACCGAATCCGCATAGATCATGTGCTTTTTCATAAAGATCGAAATGCCGGTGGTCCCGCCACCCATGTCGATGCAGGCAGCACCCAGTTCCTGTTCGTCCTCGACAAGGCTCGATACGCCCGAGACATAGGCCGATGAGGCGATCCCCGCGAGTTCCAGATCGCAGCGCTTGATGCAGTAAAGCAGGTTCTGCACCACCGCCCCGTCGACCGACAGAAGATGCATGTCACAGGCCAGACGGTTGCCGATCTGCCCGCGTGGGTCACCCAGCCCCGTGCGGTGGTCGATGGCAAAGTTCACCGGCTGCGCATGCAGCACATCACGCCCATCACCGATATCGGGGGCCTCGCAGGCCGCCATCACGCGGGCAATGTCCTGTTCGGTCACCACGCTGTCTTCCAGATCAAGATCGCCCGCAAGGCCATAACTGCGCGGGTCCGCCCCCGAAAAACAGGCGATCACATGGTCAACCCGCACATTGGCCATCTTCTGCGCGGCCTGGGCCACAGTACGGATCGCCTTTTCCGTCTCGTTCATCTGCGCGATCTCACCAAACCGCACGCCCCGCGACCGTGTCGTTGCGGCCCCGATCACCCGGAATGCCGACTGCCCTGCCATCGGCCCCACCTGATCGCTGTCGGTCAGGGCAGGCCCGTCGAACCGCAGCACAAGGCAGGCGATTTTTGTGGTGCCGATATCCAGAATGGCAATCACACCCCTTTGCATCGCGGCACGGCGCATGTTCCGCATGGCACGCTGGGTCTGATAAAGGTCGGTCATAATTCGGACTCCGGGGGTTCAAGGCCTTGGGCACGGCGGATTTGCAATTGGGCATGGGGCGTCAGCCGCAGCACCGGGCGTGCGGCAATACGAAGGTCGATGGCGGCAATGTCGCGCGCCAGAATATCCTGCACCTGATCCAGCGCCAGCAGACGCTCCACCGCCGCGACCGGATTTTCGGCCGGCAGCAGGATGCGCTGATCACGGTCCAGCACGATGTCCCAGCGGCGTGCGCCCATCCGGACAAGGCCGCGGATGCGCGCCTCCAGCGGGCTTGCGGCGGCCAGGATTGCCATCGCCTCATCTGCGGCAACATCGGCGCCTTCGCCCGCAATCAGCGGCAGATCGGGCCTGTCGGACCGCGCCGTCAATGATGCAACACGAAAGCCACCTGCATCCAGCATGTCGATCCGGTCCGCCGTGCGCCACAGCATCACCGGCGTGCGTTCGGTGATATCCACCTGCAGAACACCCCCCGTGCGCACCTTCAGTTCCGCCACTTCGACGGCATCCAGATCTTCGATCCGCGCCCGCGCGGCGGCAAGATCGATATCGAACGATGATTGCGGCAGCGTAAGGTTCAGCCGCGCCCGGATCGCATCGGCGAGTTCCGGCGAGGCCCCTTCGATCGACACAAGGCTGACGCGGAACTCGGGGCGCGCCTGAAAATCCTCGCGCAGATCGATGAAGGTCTGGGCCAGCGCGGCGCGGCGGGTGTCGTCCTGCAGGTAAAGGCCGATTGCACCGAACACGACGAACACCGGCAGGCCAAAGCGGAACAGGACGCGGAACACCGGCGTCAGCCACAGCCGCTGCATTCGGTAGGACCAGCGCGATGGTGCAGGGTCGCGGCGGCCCGCGCGGTTCGCATGACGGTTCAACGGTTGCATGAGGCGTCCTTCACGATCCAGTCGCACAACTCCGGAAAAGCAATCCCGACAAAGGCCGCCTGTTCGGGGGCCAGCGATGTCGGGGTAAATCCGGGCTGCGTGTTGGTTTCCAGCAGGATCAGGCCCGCCAGACCGCGCGACTCGTCCCAGCGGAAATCCGTGCGTGACAGACCCCGGCAGCCCAAGGCGCGGTGTGCGCGCAGGGCGTAATCAAGGCAGGCGGCGGTGATGTCGGCAGGGATATCTGCAGGCACCACATGCCGCGATCCGCCAGGTTTGTATTTGGCATCAAAGTCATACCAGCCATCGGTGATGATATCGGTGACGGCAAGTGCGCGGTCGCCCATCACCGTGACCGTTAACTCGCGCCCCGCCACATAGGCCTCTACCATCACCTGCGCCGGCATGGTGGCGGCCAGGCGCGGGGCGTTGGTGCCTTCGCGCACGATGTAGACACCGACGGATGATCCCTCATTGTTCGGCTTGACCACGTAGGGCGGCGGCAGGACATGGCCTGCCTCCACCGCATCGCGTGCCACAATCACGCTGTCCACCACCGGCAGGCCCGCTGCGCGGTAGACATCCTTGCTGCGCTGCTTATCCATCGCGATGGCCGAGGCCATGACGCCGGAATGGGTATAGGGGATTTTCAGCCATTCGAGGATGCCCTGCACGCAACCATCCTCGCCCCAGCGGCCATGCAAAGCGTTGAAGCAGACATCAGGGCACAGCGCCGTCAATTGCGCAGGCAGATCGGGGCCGCAATCGACCTCTGATACCGTATATCCCGCCGCGCGCAGGGCACGGGCGCTTGCTGCACCCGACACGAGCGAAACTTCCCGTTCAGCCGAGAAGCCACCCATCAGAACCGCCACACGGGGGGATGTCTTGCCTGACATGCCCGCCATTACCGCCTCAAACCCCGGGTCTTGCGCCCGGATTATCGTTATTCTGCCGCCGGTTCACCGACGCGCATGATTTCCCATACTAGCGTGATCCCGGCGTTTTGGAAAACCCTTTTTCGCACTTCTTCACCAAGGTTTTCCAGATCGGCTGCAGTGGCACCGCCAGTGTTGATCAGAAAGTTCGAATGCATCGGCGACATCTGTGCGCCGCCGATCTTTGCCCCCCGCATTCCGGCGTCGTCAATCACCTTCCAGGCCTTCAATTCATGGGTATCATCGGCCCGCCCGGTGCTGGAATGGCCCACCGGATTGCGGAAAGTGGACCCGGCAGAGCGGTCTTTCGTGGGCTGGCTGGCATCCCGGCGGGCGATCTGGTCATCCATTTTTGCTTTTAAATCCAGAGGCCTGCCTTGATTTGCGCGGAAGGTCGCTGCAACGATCACCGCCCCATCCGGCACATCGCTTTGCCGGTACTGCAGATGCAGATCGGCGGCAGGCACCGTTACCGCCGTGCCATCGCGCAGGATCATCCGGACATCGATCAGATGATCGGCGACATAAGACCCATAGCAGCCCGCGTTCATCCGCACCGCCCCGCCGATGCTGCCCGGAATGGTGCGCAGAAACGTCAGGTCCAGCCCCGCATCCGCAGCCTTGCGGGCGACATGCGCATCCAGCGCTGCGGCCCCCGCTGTCACCTTTTCCCCAGCAGTATCAATGCTGTTGAAGCCGCGCCCCAGCCGGATGACAACCGCACGCAGGCCGCCATCGCGCACGATCAGGTTGCTGCCGACGCCCATCGGAAAGACCGGAGTGGCCGGATCAAGCCCCGCCAGAAAGGCCACAAGATCAGCCTCATCCGCAGGCTGAAACAACCAGTCCGCCGGACCGCCGACACGCAGCCACGTTAGATCGGCCAGCGAGCGATTGGGGGTCAGCGTGCCGCGCACGAGAGGGAGAAGGGTGGCCATTTGTTGGTTTTGATGTTTTTTCTGTCGCCTTGCAAGACGACAAAGCAAACACCTGATACTGCGGTCTTTTTCACCGGTTAACCAAAGATGAAGACCCCAGAAATACACCAGAACCAGGCCAGAAAAGGGCCATATGATTTTTCAGGGCTTTCATTGCCCGACTGACTACTTTTCCGGGTTGGGTCCAGCCTGATGTTTGGCGTCGCGCCATTCACGCAGACCAAATCCTATCATCATCCCGATTGCCGCGCCCACGACACCAAAAGCAGCCATACCGGCGTGGAGCATCCAGTAAAGCTGACCCCAACCATGATCCAAAAATGCAAACAGGGCGCAAACGCACACAATCAGAACGACAAAAGACAAGATACCTGCCGCAGCCTTAGCCTTGCCACGGAACATGAAACGCGCCGATAGCATGCCAAAGATCAGGAGTGGAGCAATGGACCAGAACATCATGTAGGCGTCATCGGACATATTGGTTTCCCTTCTCCATGATGTTGCAGGTTGAGGATAGATTTTCAGGACGTTCAGCCGGCATTCTATTGCCTGTTGATGCTTTGTTTGCGCTGTTGTCTGCGGCGCTGCAGATGACCAAGCAAGATGATTAGCATGAGGATCATCAGGTACATCAGAAAGAACAATGCCGCACGAAGCCCGTAGAAAGGGTCTCCGGATGTAAAGTAGTAAAGCGGCGCGATGGAGCCATACAGAACGACTGGCAAGAAAACAGCCAAGGTGAGTTTGTAGTAACCCCGGTATGCCATCAACCAAAGAAGACTGAATATTGCAAGGTACAGACCAATATTCGAACCGGGTACGACGACATATTGGAGCAGGTGCGTTTTGATCGCGATCACACCAAAATTGTGCAGCAGACCAGCTGTTATCGGCATCAGTGCGATCATAAATGGGATGGCCGCAAGATAAAGACGTTGTCGCACACAATATATAGCTGCGATCAGAGCCGCGACATAGATGTAGTATGCGATAAACCCCAGATATGAATACACGGTTTCAAAGGTCACATCGCGTTCCGACACAGATTTATCTAAGTGGTAGAGCCTTCTTCTGTCCAACTGTACAAATCACTTTTTGGCGAGATGGGGTCCAGAACTAAAGCCTTGTCACGGCTCAATTTTTGAACCCGCGCGCTGACATGGAATATCTCTGTCTGACCATGGTTACGTTTGACGCCGACACCGCCCAAGCATCGTGGTCGGACGGGTGATGATAACAGGGTCGGACTATGCCTGCCCGAAGCCGACGGGATTGGTGCTCACCCCACCTGCCGCCGCACCCAGCGCCACAGATAGATCACCGGCCAGCGCAGCACGGATGCGCCTGCGGCCAGCACCAGAAGGCCGATCACCGGGCCGTTTTCATAGGTGACCCAGCCCAGCAGCGGAATGCCGATGGCGATCAGCACATAGGCCGTGCGCCAGTGATGGTCGCGGCTGGGGAACATGGCCATCACATTGGCTGTCACCAGCCAAAGGCAGGCCAGACCGATCGATATCATTCCTGCAATTCCTTTGGCAATTCCACGGGCTTGCCCATGGCTTTCTTTGCAAAATAAATCAGCGGATTACGGAACATCGACACAAAGGCAAAAAGTCCGAACACAGCCCAGAGCCAGCCATGCTGCCAGCCGATCCAGGCGATCAGCACTGGGGCCAGTACGAGCAGCGTGATGCCGGGGGCCATTTGCCGCTTCATCGGCAGCATCGCCGTGACGGTGGCCGCCAGCACCCAGATACAGGCGACAATAAGCGCCCAGCTCATGCCGCGCGGCCCATCAGGCGGGCGGGCAGCGCATTGGCCCAGCTGGAAATCGTGCCCGCCCCAAGGCAGACGACCATATCACCGGGCCGCGCCTGTTCCCGCACAAGGCGGGCAAGATCAGCCTCGTCCATGATCGCGCGCGCGTGGCGGTGGCCATGCGCAATCAGCCCGGCCACCAGATCATCGCGGCTGGCCCCTGCAATCGGCTCTTCCCCCGCCGCATAGACATCGGCAATCGCCACCACATCGGCCTCGTTAAAACAGGTGCAGAAATCGTCAAACAGGCTGTGCAGCCGCGTATAGCGGTGCGGCTGATG
>JAAFHS010000220.1 GCA_013298485.1 Rhodobacterales bacterium | reverse complement strand
CAATGATTATGTGACTAATGTTTGTCGGTCTTGGCCGACAGCCAGTCCATCAGGGCCAGCAGCACGCCGGACGCCACAAACGTCAGATGGATCACGACCATCAGATACATCTGGTCCGCACTGACCACCTTGTCGGGGTCTGCCTTGCCGATCTCCATGAACACTTTCAGCAGATGTATCCCCGAAATCGCCACGATGGATGCGATCAGCTTCATCTTCAGGCCAGAAAAATCGACCTTGCCCATCCAGTCGGGCCGGTCTTCGGTATCGGCGATATCCAGCTTTGAGACAAAATTCTCATACCCCGAAAACAGCACGATCAGCAGAAGGTTCGCCGCCAGCGACAGATCGATCAATGTCAGCACCGTCAGAATCCCCTGATCAGCCGTCATCGTGAAAACTTTGGGCGCGTAATAGACCAGCTCTTTGACAAAGATGATCGTCAGCATCGCAAGGCTGACCACCAACCCGAGATAAATCGGCGCCATCAGCCAGCGGGATGCGAAAAGCCCCCGTTCAAAGGCACTTTCAAGGCTGGGTTTGTCTGACATCGCGCGCGGCCCCCTTGACCAGTTCACCCATGTTTAACGCGGCTTGCGCGCCCACGCACCAGCGGTTTCGCACAAAACACAAAAAAGGCCGCACCCGAAGGCACGGCCAATCCGACGTAGGATGGGCAATCTGCCCATCCCCCCCCTTAGTTCTTGGCGTAGTATTCCACGACCAGGTTCGGTTCCATCTGCACCGGATAGGGCACATCGCCCAAGGCCGGCGTGCGCACGAACTTCACCGTCATCTTGTTGTGGTCGACTTCCATATAGTCCGCTTGCCGTTCACCAGCACATGGCCGTGGTTCACGAACTGGCGTGCCGCGAAAATCGTCGGCACCAGTTTCGCGCGGTAGCAGACCGCATCCAGACGCCGCTCCAACAGACCCACCAGCATCTCGCCCGTGTCGCCCTTTACGCGTTCGGCCTCGGTATAGATCTTGCGGAACTGCTTTTCCGTCAGGTCACCATAGTAACCCTTCAGCTTTTGCTTCGCGCGCAGTTGCGTGCCGAAATCCGACAGCTTGTTCTTGCGGCGCTGGCCGTGCTGGCCCGGCCCATATTCGCGCTTGTTCACCGGGGATTTCGGACGGCCCCAGATGTTCTCGCCCATGCGGCGGTCAATCTTGTACTTGGCAGACGTGCGTTTGGTCACGGCTGATCTCCTTCGTTCGTGCCGCGTGGCGGCGATGAAGGGCGTTGTCCTTTCCGGGTCCCCCCGGCGACAGGCATCCCTTTGCAGGGGCCACCAACACCAATGAAAACCCCCCGGATTGCTCCGGGGATTGGCGGGCTTATACAGCCCGGTCCGGCAGAGTCAACTCAGGCCGCCATATTATGCCGCAGGATCGCCGCCTCCGACCCCGAAAGGTTGCGCCGCGCATAATCGCCATAGCTTTCCGCGTCCTGCGCCAGCGTCGGCAGCACCGCAAAAAGGCCATCGCGCTGATCCAGCGCGATCGTCTCCAGCGCCGTGTTCGATGGATGGAAACTTTCCGTCTCAAGCCCGTTGGCCCAGACGATGTTATGCGCCTCCAGCAGGATGTGCACATAGCTCACCTCCCGCGCGGACTGATCGACCATGATCGCATGATCGTTCAGCAGATCTTCCGCGGCCACCAGCACTTCGGATACGTTGAACAACGCCTGCGCCGCCGCCCCCTTGACCAGCATCCGGTGCTGCGGTGATACCAGCAGGTCCTGGTCCGGCCGCTCAATGCCCAGCGCGCCTGTCCGGAACCGGATCGGCCGCAGATGCGGCATCGCATACAGCCGCGCGCCCGACATGCGCCGATGGCCCGTCCACATCACCGGCTGCACCCCGTTATCCTTGGTCTGGATCAGATCGCCCTCGTGCAGGCTTTCGATCAGCCGTGCCCCGTCCGGTGTCCGGATGCGCGTGCCCGGCGTGAAACAGATCACCCCGCCTTCCACCTTCGCACCACCCGCAAATGCGCTGCGGTCAATCGCCGTCCGCACCACCCACAGATCGCGGTCCACCGGCGGCACGTCGCCCACAAACATCAAAAGCCGTGCCCCGGTATCGGGCACGCCAATGATCGTCACCGCATAGCTGTGCACCCCGTCCGTCACGACAAAGCCCTGTTCGGGCGTGTCGATTGCCATCTCTGGTGGCGCCGCCGCATCCGGTGCGATCGCCGCCCCGATCAGCCGCCGTACCATCCGTGCTGCGCGTTTGCGCATCTCCGTCGCACCCTCGGCCCCTTCCAGAACAAGGATGGATTGCGGCGCATCCACACGAACGGTCTGCCCCGTCCAGCGCCAGCTTGCCCCCACCGTCAGCACATCCAGTGCCGCCGCGTGAACCCCATCCACTTCCGTCTGTGACCAGGAGATGACGTACGTAGCCCGAGAGCCCGTGTTCATGCCTGTCTGCCTGCTCGTTTTTTTTTATGGTCGTCTTTTATGCAACGAACCTAGCAGGCGAAAACCCGCTTGGCTATGGCATCGCCGCCACAGTCAAACACGAATCAGCATTGTTGCAAAAAGGCTTAGAAGTCGAAGTTCACGCGCAGCGACCCGGTCAGCTGCCCCTCCGGCTGGCCCTCGAACTCCGGCCCCAGATAGGTCAGCCCATAAAACACGCCTGCGCGCTCGCCCTGCCATTCGACCCCCGCTCGCGCGCGCATCCGTTCGTCTGACAGCTCCGCTGCCCCGCCGCCGGGCAGATAGTCGCTGGCAAACACCCGCGCGATATCCGCGCCAAAGGTGAAACTGACCCCGCGCGCCAGCGATCTGATCCCCGCATAGCGCTGCCCCGTCGTCACATCGCGCAGCATCAGCGCATCGTCCCACGCGCCGCCCACCACGATATCACCGCCCGCCCGCACCAGGCTTTCCACACCCGCCTGCGCCTCGACAAACGGGCGCAGCGTCACGGTCCCGCCGACGCGGAAACTGCGGCCCATCTCGCCCGTCACCGTGGGCGCGATGCGGTTGCCGATCTGATTGTTCAGGACCTGCGGTTCCGCAATGCCCAGCAGGTCATGCGCCGCCCGCTGGAATTTTCCAAGGCCGGTCTGCGGCCCCAGCACCACAAGATCACCGCCGATCGATGTCTCTGCCTGCCCCAGCATGAAATGCGTATGCAGCCCGAAGGCGAGCGTGCCCGCATAACGCCGGTCGCCCGGCACCGCCGCAATCAGGTTTTCGGGCGCGATGATCTCGCCCCGGAACCGGAATTCCAGGATGTCCCCCACCCGGTCCGGCAGGCTGCCCGACCATGACGCGCCCCGCACGCGGCTCAGCGTATAGCCACCCGTGCGCCAGCGGTCACTGCCATCGCCAAACGCGTCATTGGTGAACAACCGCCCCCAGCCCAGCGTCACACGCTCTTCTGCCCGCACCGGCAGGACGGCCAAAACCATGGCCACAATCATCGCAAACAGGCGCATTCCCCGAATTCCCCGCAAGACCCCCGCGGGTCATTCTTCAACACAGCAGCAGACGACCCTGTGCATGAACCAGCGCAGGCAGGATACGATGAAGATGATAAACAGGGTTTTAACGGCGAATCTGTGACTTTATTTCAACCGTATTGGGAATGACTGGACGTCACGCACACCATGCGGCCCTGCCGGGCGCGCAGATCAACCGCACGCTTGCCGTCCGGCACGATTTGCCCGACATGAAGATCCAGACCCGGCAGGAGCAACCCATGACCCAGACCCAGGAAACCATCGGCTTTGTTGGCGCGGGCCTCATGGGCCACGGCATGGCAAAGAACATCGTCGAAAAAGGCTACCCCCTCACCGTCACCGCCCACCGCAATCGCGTGCCCGTGGATGACCTTGTGCAACGCGGCGCTGTCGAGGCCACGCTCGAAACCCTCGCCGCCACCTCCACCATCATTTTCCTGACCCTCCCCGGCTCGCCCCAGGTGGCCGAGGCTGTCGCCCGCATGACCCCGCATCTGAAACCCGGCACCGTCATCGTCGACTGCTCCACCTCCGACCCCACCGTCACCGAACGCCTCGCTGCCGATCTTGCCGCTCGCGGCGTTCCCTTCGCCGACGCCCCTCTCAGCCGCACGCCCAAAGAGGCGTGGGAGGGCACGCTTGACTGCATGGTCGGCGCCACGGATGAAACCTTCGAAAGGATCAAACCCGTCATCGCCACCTGGGCCGCCAAGATCGTCCATATCGGCGGCGTCGGTGACGGGCACCGGATGAAACTTTTGAACAACTTCCTCTCCCTCGGCTATGCCGCGATCTATGCCGAGGCGCTGGCCCTCGCCACCAAGGTCGGCATCTCCACCGCCACCTTCGACAGCGTGATCCGGGGGGGCCGCATGGATTGCGGCTTTTACCAGACCTTCATGGGCTACGCTTTGGAGGGCAACCGCGCGGCGCACCGCTTCACCCTCACCAACGCGCTCAAGGACCTGCGCTATGTGGAATCGATGGCCAATGCCGCCACCGTCACCACAACCATGGCAAGCGCCGCGAAGAACAGCTTCGCCGTGGCCGTGGCACAAGGCGGCGCGGGGCCGGACGACTATGTGCCCCACCTGACGGATTTCATCGCGCGGGCGAATGGGGTGAAACGCTAAAGCTTCTTGCCGATCCCGGCGTCCTTCAGAATGCCATTGGCCGTATGGCGGCTCAGGATCTTGTGCGGCACGGTAACAACGGGCTTGCCGCCGTCGTGGCACCACTTCTGATGCTTTGACCCGCCGTCGTGATAGTAGCCGGCATCGCGCAGCAGGCTCACAACCTCGTCGTAGTAGCCCTTCACCACGTCAGACCGCCGTTGCGCCTCCCCTCTGCGGGGCGTGAAACTTGATCCAAGGGATCAGTTCCGACAGCGAACGCTGGGCCAGATCGCGCTTGGTGATGTGGTTTTCTAGAATCAACTGAGGACCAAGCTCTGCCGCTGCAGACTCGAACTCCTCCAGTGACGCGGCCTCGACGTGCAGCCCGATAATGTCGCTTTCCGAAACCCACACTCCTGCCTCGGCGTCCCAGACGGCCGTGACATAGAATTCGAGAGTTTTCATCGATGATGCTCCTCGGCTGCGCACCAACTGAGACGCAGACCGCCATTTTCAGAAGGGCTTCGACTATCATATGACCTTCTGCGCCCACGATGCAACAGGACGGCGAGAAAAGCGTTGCGTTTCCCGTGCGCCCCTCACCCGCACTTCGAATGCCCGCATGACCCACAGGTCAAACACCCCTCCAGCATCCGCAGATCATAGCTCCCGCAGGACGGGCAGGCCTTGACGCGC
>JAAFHS010000217.1 GCA_013298485.1 Rhodobacterales bacterium | reverse complement strand
TCCGGGCCTTCGCAACCTTGGGTGGGGCGTGATTGACGTGGCGGGGTCGCGTCTTTCGCATGTGGCCAACGGGATTTGCCATTCGGGGCCTGAGGATGGCGATCTGGCGCAGCGGCTGCTGACGCTGCACACGCAACTGACGGCGGTGATCCGGGCGCATGCGCCGGATGCGGCGGCGGTGGAACATACATTCGTGAACAAGGACGCGGTGGCGACGCTGAAGCTGGGCCAGGCGCGGGGGGTGGCCCTGCTGGTGCCTGCGCAATTCGGGCTGGTGGTCGGGGAATATGCACCGAATGCGGTGAAAAAGACGGTGGTGGGCGTGGGCCATGCGGCCAAGGTGCAGGTCGACCATATGGTGCGCATCCATCTGCCGGGTGTCGTGATCGCGGGGCCGGATGCGGCGGATGCGCTGGCCGTGGCGATCTGCCATGCGCATCATCTGCAATCATCGGGGCGGCTGGCGGCGGCCGTGCAAAGGGCGGCAGGATGATCGGGCGGATTGCGGGACGGCTGGAATACCGCAGCGGCGATCATGTGCTGATCGATGTGCGCGGCGTGGGGTATCTGGTTTATGTCAGCGACCGCACGCTGGCAGGCCTGCCGGGGGTGGGGGAAGGGGTGGCGCTTTACACCGATCTTCTGGTGCGCGAAGACCTTTTGCAGCTGTTCGGCTTTCCCACGATGCTGGAAAAGGAATGGCACAAACTGCTGATGACGGTGCAGGGGGTGGGGGCGAAGGCATCGATGGCGATCCTGTCGGCGCTGGGCCCGGACGGTGTGGCGCGGGCGATTGCGATGGGGGATGCGCGCGCGATCCAGTCGGCGCAGGGTGTGGGGCCGAAACTGGCGCAACGGGTGATCCTGGAGCTGAAGGCGAAAGCGCCCGCATTGATGATGGTGCAGGCGGGACCGGTAACCGTGGCACATGCGGATGATGTGGTGGAGGTGCCGATGACACCACGGACCGGCGTCGCAGCCGCCGCCCCGCAGGCGAACGTGACGGCGGATGCGCTGTCGGCGCTGACCAACCTCGGCTATGCCCCGATGGATGCAGCTGGGGCGGTGGCAAGTGCGGCGGCAGCGGACCCGGAGGCCGGTGCGGCAGCGCTGATCCGCGCGGCGCTGAAACTTTTGGCACCGAGGTGACGCGAAATGAACTATGTCCCTCTTGGGCAGGCGCGCTATGTGATCGAACCGACGCGGGACGGCGAGGTGTTGACCATTCCAGCGGTACGAAACATCTTCGTCATGATTTTTTTGTCAGTCTGGCTCGCTGGATGGACAGTGGGTGGCATTGGCGCAATCGGTGCGCTTTTGCTGACCTTTGAGCCGTTCCTGGTTTTCTGGTTGATGGGCTGGGCGCTTGGCTGGCTGGCTGCATCGTCCACTCTCGCGTGGCTTTACACCGGCAAGCAGATCCTCAGATTTCGGGGGCAGGACCTTGAGGTCTGCTTGAAAGTCTTCGGGTTCGTCTGGCCAAAAGTGTATCAAGGTCGCGAGATCAGGGAGCTTTCGGTGGCTCAGCTTGATCAATGGCCAATGCGGCGCGGCCCGCAACTGCCATTTGGCATACTGGGCGGCTCGGGTGCGGTGCAGTTTACCTATGGTGCCCGGACGCGCTTTCTGGCTCCTGGGATGGATCAGGCTGAGGCGGCGCGGATTGTCGAGTGGCTCAAAAAGCGCCTGCCAGGCGCGTAAGGTGAAAAGACATGCGGATGCCTCATGACCTCTGATCCCGCCCTGCGACCCGAAAGGCTGCCCGAGGATCATGACCGTGCCCTCAGGCCGCAGATGCTGGCTGAGTTCGTGGGGCAGGCGGAGGCGCGGGCGAACCTTGCGGTGTTCATCGAAAGTGCCAAGATGCGCGGTGAGGCGATGGATCACACGCTGTTTCATGGGCCGCCGGGCCTGGGCAAGACGACGCTGGCGCAGATCATGGCGCGGGAGTTGGGCGTGGGGTTCCGGATGACATCCGGCCCGGTGCTGGCGCGGCCCGGGGACCTTGCGGCGATCCTGACCAATCTTGAGGCGCGCGATGTCCTGTTCATCGACGAGATTCACCGGCTTTCCCCGGTGGTGGAAGAGGTGCTGTATCCGGCACTGGAAGATTTCGCGCTGGACCTTGTGATCGGTGAGGGGCCTGCGGCGCGCACCGTGCGGATCGATCTGCAGCCCTTCACGCTGGTCGGGGCGACCACGCGGCTGGGCCTGCTGACAACGCCGCTGCGTGACCGGTTCGGGATCCCGACACGGCTGCAGTTTTACACCGAGGATGAGTTGTTCCAGATCGTCACGCGCGGCGCGCGGCTGCTGGGCGTGCGGGCTGATGATGGCGGATGCCGCGAGATTGCGCGCCGCGCGCGCGGCACGCCGCGGATTGCGGGGCGTCTGTTGCGGCGCGTCGTGGATTTCGCGATTGTCGAAGAGGGCGGCCATGTCAGCCGGGCGCTGGCCGACCGGGCGCTGACGCGGCTGGGGGTGGATCATCTGGGGCTGGATGGCGCGGACAGGCGCTACCTGCGGCTGGTGGCCGAGAATTACGGCGGCGGGCCGGTGGGGGTGGAGACGCTGTCGGCGGCACTGTCGGAATCGCGCGATGCGATCGAAGAGGTGATCGAGCCGTTCCTGCTGCAGCAGGGATTGATCCAGCGCACCCCGCGCGGGCGGATGCTGGCGGCCAAGGCCTGGGCGCATCTGGGGCTGGATGCGCCACGGGTGCAGACGGATTTGTTCGGGGATTGAGGGAGAATTGACGGCTGTCAATTTTCAATATTTTATAATATTATCAATATATTGCGGAGTTATCCACAGGATCGCGTTAACACATTTGAAATATTTCGTGATCGGGGGAATACCGGGCGGAAGCCCGGCCTGTGGCGGCATGATGACCGGCAAGGTGCGTGCAAGCACGCACCCTACGGCGCGAAACTTTCGACATAGGCGATCATGCGGGGCAGGCAGATGCTGCGCAGATCATAGGTGTCGACCACCGTCTGGCGCGCCGCAGTCCGAATATCGGCATAGCGTTCAGGATGGGCCAGCGCCGCGATCAGAGTTTCCGACCACGCGTTCACATTGAAGAAATCAACCAGCAGACCGTTGTCGCCGTGGCGGATGATTTCTTCCACCGGGGCCGTGCGCGAGCCGATGACAAGCGCGCCTGCCGCCATCGCCTCGACCATCGACCAGGACAGAACGAACGGGTAGGTGAGGTAAGCATGCGCACGGGCGATCTGCATCAGGGCCACAAAGGCGGCATACGGCACCTTGCCCAGGAAATGCACGCGGGCCGGGTCGATCTGATCCCGCACCTCATCCAGGATCGTGTCTTTCCAGCCGGTTTTGCCCGCAGGCGCATTGCCGTAACTGACGCCATCCCCGCCCACGATCACGACCTGCGCCTGTGGCCGCGCAGCAAGGACCGCGGGCAGGGCGCGCATGAAGATGTGATAGCCGCGATACGGTTCCAGATTGCGGTTGACGAAGGTCAGCACCTCATCGCCCGCGCGCAGCACCTTGCCATCCGGCAGGGTCAGGCTGGCCGACGCATCGGGTTTCAGGACCGCCGTATCCACGCCGTCAAAAATCACCTCGATCATGCGGCGCAGGGGGGCGGGATAGGTGCCCGCCTGCCACAGGGTTGGCGACAGGCCCGCATCGGCATGGGTCAGCGCCTGCCCCAGATGGGTGGTGCGCCCTTGGGCGATCATCACCTGATCGAAATGGCCGGGGCTGAATTCGGGATCGAAACCCACATCGGCCCCGCGCCCCTTGTAGTAGAATTCGGCATAGACGATCAGTTTGGCATCAGGCCAGACCTCTTTCAGGAACAGCGTCTCGCCCCAGCCGGAATGGCCAAAGATCACGTCCGGGGTATAGCCTTGGGCATCGCGCAACTGCAGGGCGGCACGGGCGACGGTGACGCCACGGTCGCTCATCGTGGTGTAATTGCGCCCCAGACGGGTTTGCGCGGGGTCCACCTTTTGCGCGGTATGGGTGTATTTCGCGACCGGGATATCCGAGGCGCGGGGGTTCGTCGCATCCGTCAGGGCCAGGCAGTGATGGCCGCGCGCGGCCAGGGCCGGGGCCAGATGCAGGAACTGCCCGGGGAAATTCTGGTGCACGAACAGCACCTTCACGCGACATCCCCGAAGGCCGCCTGCATCAGGGTACGGGTATAATCGGTGGCGGGATGGGCGAACAGGGTTTCGGCATCGCCCGCCTCCACGATATCGCCGTCCTTCATCACGATGACGCGGTGCGACATGGCGCGGATGACGCGCAGATCATGGCTGATGAAGATATAGGCCAGGCCGTTCTTGCGCTGCAGGGCGCGCAGCAGCTCAACAATCTGCACCTGCACGGTCATGTCGAGCGCGGATGTGGGTTCGTCCAGCACGACGAGTTTGGGTTCCAGGATCATGGCGCGGGCGATGGCGATGCGCTGGCGCTGGCCGCCCGAGAATTCATGGGGATAGCGGCCCATGGCGGCGGGGTCGAGGCCGACCTCGGTCATGATGGCGGCGACCATGTCATGGCGGTTGCGCCCCGGGGCGGTGCCATGGACGCCCAGCCCTTCGGCGATGATCTCTTCGGCGGTCAGGCGGGGGGACAGGCTGCCATAGGGGTCTTGAAAGACGACCTGCAGGTCACGGCGCAGGCCGCGCAGATCGCGGGTGGCGACATTCTGGATGTCGCGGCCCAGCACGGTGATCCGCCCGGTGGAGGGGGCAAGGCGCAGGATGGCATTGGCCAGCGTGGTCTTGCCCGACCCGCTTTCGCCGACAACGCCCAGGGTTTCACCGGCACGCACGGTGATGCTGGCATCATTGACGGCCTTCACATGGCCCGTGGTCTTGCGCAGCAGCCCGCTGGTGATGGGAAACCAGACGCGCAGGTTTTCGGTCGCCACCACCACGGGGGCATCCGTGGCGACGGGATCGGGGCGGCCTCTCGCCTCGGCGGCCAGCAGTTTCCGGGTATAGGGGTGTTTTGGTGCGGCAAAGATGTCGGCGGCGGGGCCCTGTTCGACAATCTCGCCATGCTGCGTGACGCAGACGCGGTCGGCAATGCGGCGGACAATGCCAAGATCATGGGTGATGAACAGAAGGCTAAGGCCTTCGCTGCGCTTGAGATGCGCAAGCAGATCGAGGATCTGCGCCTGAATGGTCACGTCCAGCGCGGTGGTGGGTTCATCCGCGATCAGAAGTTCGGGGCCATTGGCCAGGGCCATGGCGATCATCACGCGCTGACGCTGGCCCCCAGACAGTTGATGCGGATAGGCGGCAAGGCGGCTTTCCGCCTCGCGGATGCCGACTTTCTGCAGCA
>JAAFHS010000216.1 GCA_013298485.1 Rhodobacterales bacterium | reverse complement strand
CGGCCAGATCATCGCACCACACCCCCATTGCCGTGGCCCACAGGTCCATTCAGGGCGTGTCCTCTGGCTGCAGCGCGACGAAGACAGCATCCGGATTGTCCACCACAGGCGCAAGGCCGCAGGTACTGCCACCCATCATCTGATCATCCGCCAGGCGCGGGACCTGCATCATGCGCTCTCCTGGACAGCCTTCAACCAATTGGCGGCATCATCATCATTGGCGACGCGCGGCATCATCGGTGCACCAACTTCGCGCAGGTTGTGCACGACGGATTTCAGCCCGCCATCGGCCAGCAGCCGATGCTGGCGCAGCAGGTTCGGGTCTTTGTCGTCTTCGGCGAAGATCGTCTCGATCCCCTTCATGAAACTTGCCATCTGCACCGCATCAAAGACCGGCAGATAGGCATTCAGATGCTTGGGCCGATAGTACTTGAAAAAGAAGGTCTGCCCTTTTTCATCCGTGATTTTCAGGAACCGTTTCAGCTGTGTCTTCAGGCGCGGCAGCTCCAGCCGCGAATGGATCAGAATGCCCCAGTTCTTGCCATAGCCATCGGCCAGAAACCAATCCCAGGCATCGTCGAACCGCGTGAGTTCCACAAGCCAGGGGGCCACTTCGGCCAGATCCTCGCCCACCTCTCCGTCAAACAGGCAGCGGGCAGGAGAGTTGAAGGCATCAAGACAGATCGCGATATCCGGACTTTGTGAGGCATCGATCAGGGCATAGGCGCGCAAGGGTGGCGGCTGATCAGGATCGCGCGCAAATTCATAGGGTTCAACCGGGCTGAAGAATACCTGTGCCAGCCCTGTTTCCAAGGCTTCCTGATCGGGGGAAGGCGCATCAAGGAAGTTCATCAGAAACACCTTTCCGCACGGACCTGCGGGTCCGACAAGAAATGGTGAAACCCCGGATCGCCAGAGTCATGCGGGGCAGGGCGCGCAGAATGCGGCAACGGATCATTGATCATATGTACGGTTCTCATTTCCCTTTGCACTCTTGCACAAAGGGCTTGTCGGACTTCAGCGCATCCACCTGATCCGGGCTGCCCATCTGGAAATCAACCGATGGCGATTTGATGAGAAGATGCTTTGTCTTGATCGTGATGCCACTGTCATCGATGGTGATCGACCCGCCCGGGCCTGCGATCACGAATTTCTCTTTGGCGTGCAGCGTGTGCTTTTTCGTGCGCGCAAAGATCGATCCTTTCGCCTCGATGTCGATGGCATCGCCAACGATGGTCTTCATCGTCTTGCCCACACCGGTTGTCAGGATGCCGCCCACTACGATGTTCTTGGCAATGCCCACCTGTTCGGTTACGGCCAGACCCGTCGTGTCGCTGCGGAACTTTTCGACCGTTGTCGTCATGATGCCCGTGTCCGGCATGATCTTGTCCAAGAGCCCTGCCGCAACAGTGGCCGCCTTGGCCTGCAACCCGCCCGCCTCGGTCCGGTGCCCGGCCGAGCCGAAGAAATCGCCTTTGGTGAGCACTGCCGCCACTTCCTTGGCCGCATCCACCACGCCCTGGACCTCACCTGCAAAGGCCGTGACGATCCCAGGTGCCCCCACTTTGTTGGCGCCTTCCTTGAACAGCTTGCCCCCCGCCGCCACCAGCGGCTGCAACGCCTTCAGCAGGGCAGGGCCGCCGCCACCCACCGTGGTCGAATTGCTTTTGGCGACGCGGATCATCTGGCTGCCGCTGATCGTGGTCGTGTCATTCGCCCCGATGGTGGCCACGCGGTTGGCCTGCACGTTGGATGACATATTGTTCAGAACCTTCTGCGTCAGGTCCTTTTGCGCATGAAAGAACATGTCTTCGCGGCCGGCCTCGTCCTCCATGCTGAATTCATTATGGCCCGTGCCCTGATGCGTGTTCGACCGCCATGTCGTGCGCGTCTTGTTCGCGGGCAGATCATAGGGGGCGCCGTTCTTGCCGTTATAGACGCAGCCCGTCACCAGCGGTTTATCCGGATCACCCTCCAGAAATTCCACCACCACTTCCATCCCGATGCGCGGGATGGTCATGCCACCCCAGCTTTGCCCGGCCCAGACCTGGCTGACGCGGCAGCGCATCGAATGTGCCGCGGCAAGGTCCCAATGGAACTTGACCAGAATGCGCCCGAACTCGTCGCAATCAATCTCGCCTTCGCCCACCACCACGGCGGTCTGCGGGCCTTGCACCACAGGTTCAGGTGTCTTGCGGTCCGGGGCGAGGGGGCTTTTGGCCGGCATCAGCACATAGCGCCCCGAATAGGAATAGTCGTCACTGTCCATCCCGCCCGACCCATAGCTGTCGGAGACATAGGAATGCACCGCCGAAAGGCACAGAAAACTCTGGCCGGTTGCCCCCGGAATAGGATCGCCTTTCAGGGTGAACTTGAACCCCGATGTCAGGCTGATTGCATCGCCCACGGCCCGCGCCCGTGCATCGCCGCCACGTTCCTGGCGCGTGCGCAGGCCGACCACGCCCTTGCCCTGACCCTGATCCAGATAATCGCCAGGGTAGTCGAAGCTTTCGATCTTGCCTTGCGGATGGGCCGCATCGCCCACCTTGTCGACTTCCATCGCCTGGGTCGGCTTCTTGAAGTTGTAGTCGATCAGGCGCATCGCCCCAGTGGTGATCCGGCGTTCGGGCTGAAACTCCCAGAAATGTTCCTCGTCACCCTGATAATGCCCGTCCACCCCGAAATAGGATCGCGCGCCACCCGGCACCGGGTCGTGCGAATCGATCCCGTCCGTCATCACCAGCACATGGCGCTGGTTGTCATGGGTGAAGTGATAGCTGATCCCGAAACGCTCCATCAGGCGGGTTGCAAAATCCATGTCGGATTCACGGTACTGCACGGTGTATTCCAGCTTCGGATAGGTCTCCGTCAGTTTGTCTTTCAGTTCGGCCCCGCCGGTCAGATAGGGGGCCAGCAACTCCTTCAGAATCTCTACAACCGTTTTCTCATGGAAAATCCGTTGGTTGCGGCGACGACTTGCCAGCCAAAGCCAAGGCCGCAGCGTCAGATTGTACTTGATGCCGTTCTCTCCGACGCCTGCCCATTGCGCATTTGCGACGATTCCATCGAAAAACGCAGGTTTGCCTTGTTTTGTGGCAATTTCCACGGTCGCATGCGTGCCCACCAAAGCATCAAAATCGACCTCTGCTTCGGTCGACAGGGCCTCGATGTGATAGTTGAACAGCCCGTTGATCTGATCCGTGCCGTTGAACCGCATCAGAACCAGAACATCAGGACCCAAAGACGTGTGCAGTTTGCCGAGCCGACCGGCCTGCTTGAAAACCATGTGGAAGCCCTCGTGAAATCAATGGGCGGCAGAAATGGGCCGCATGTCATGCATCTGAAAAATTCGATACACCAACCTATGACGCAAGAGGTTCTATCGGCAAGACAAAAAGCCGGAAACAATGCAGCGCGCGCCAAGAATTGCGCAAGGGAGGGCGCGCAGTTCCACCTCTGCATATCCGATAATCATTATTATGTAATATTTATATGTCCCGAACCAGCCCTTGGAACCTGTCTGATCTTGCAATACCGGCTCTAACGGCCAACGCCTTCCAAAGGCGTCAGTCGTAAACTGTCGTCGGTGCCAGAGTCATCTCTATCGGTGTTCTGGCATAACCTGCCTGCCAAGCCGTGCGCGTTACCGAGCATCCGGCAAGGCCAGCCGTTGCCTCTGATGCAAACCGATTGAATTTCCTGACACTGACGCGCAGTTGCTGCCCCGCGACGCTAAAGCGGATCTTCTGCGAGAACCGTGGTTCCAGCCGCTTTGCCGTGTTGGTTGCATTTTCGGTCCAGACAACGCCGCAAACGGCGACCTGTCCCCCAACATCACGAAGGCCCACATACATGAACACATCAGAACGCGTATCAATCGAATAGCTGATCCCCGCAAAATCATCCGCCACCGCAACCTCGGCATCCTGTGCCAGCGACGGGCCTGCCAGCATCATCGCAACAATTGCGGCCAAAACCTTGTTTTTCATTCCGTTCTTCCTTCCCGGGGGCTTTTTTCTGCATGCTTGCATCTAATATACGAAAGGCAAGTCACTTTCGTGCACCGTGCGCACATTTTTTTGCATCACACGCATGCCCATGCGGGATGGCGGTTGGGCTGCGATCTGCGCTAGAACGTGACAAGTCTACAGGAGCACCCCATGCCGCACCGTCCGCCCGTCAAAATCGCCCCCTCCATCCTTGCCGCCGATTTCGCGGCCTTCGGGGCGGAATGCCGCGCGGTTGAGGATCAGGGGGCTGACTGGGTGCATGTGGATGTCATGGACGGCCATTTCGTGCCCAACATCACCTTCGGCCCGCAGATGTGTGCCGCGCTGCGCCCGCATATCCGGGGCGTGATGGATGTCCATCTGATGGTCGCCCCCGTCGATCCGTTTATCGAGGCGTTTGCCAAGGCCGGGGCGGATATCATCACCGTGCACCTCGAGGCCGGGCCACACATTCACCGCACCCTGCAAGCCATTCGTGCAAAAGGGAAAAAAGCGGGGCTCGCGATCAATCCCGGCACGGATATCGACGCTGTTCCCTACCTTCTGGATCAGCTGGACCTGATCTGTGTCATGACGGTGAACCCCGGCTTTGGTGGTCAGCAATTCATTGAATCCCAAATAGATAAGGTACGTTCTTTACGTGAAATGATCGCTGACCGCCCCATTCATCTGCAGATTGATGGCGGGGTGACCGTGGACAACGCTGCATCACTTGTCGCGGCGGGGGCTGATGTGCTGGTGGCAGGCTCCTCCGTGTTCAAAGGCGGCTCGGTCACGAACCCTGCCCCTTATGGCGCAAACATCCGTGCGCTGCGGGCCGCCGCCGGTGGCTGAGACCCGGTGTGCGGTCATCTTTGATCTTGATGGCACGCTGATCGACAGCGCGCCCGAAATCCACGCCGCCGCCAATCGCGCATTGGCCACGGAAGGACTGCCTGCGCTCTCGGCAACGCAAGTGCGGTCTTTCGTCGGCAACGGCGTCGGTGTGCTGCTGTCACGCTGCCTTGCGGCACTGGGTATGCCGGGTACCGGCCCGCAGCATGCGCGGTTGATGGCCAGTTTTCTGGCCGATTATGAAACCCGCTTCGCCCTGACCACCCTTTATCCCGGCGTGGCCGACATGCTGGCAGCGCTTGCCGATGCCGGGCATCCGATGGGCATCTGTACCAACAAACCCGAAGGCCCCACCCGGGCCGTTCTGCGCCATTTCGGCCTGCTGCACCATTTCCCCGTCATTGTCGCAGGCGATACTCTACCGCAGCGCAAACCCGACCCCGCACCCTTGCGTCTGGCCCAGGCGCAGATCGGTGGCGGCGCCGTCCTG
>JAAFHS010000215.1 GCA_013298485.1 Rhodobacterales bacterium | reverse complement strand
GGGGCAGGCGAGCTCTGCCCGCAGCACCCCCGGCAGCAGGCCGGATGACAGGGGCGGGGTGCGCATCCCCTGCCCCCGGTCAAAGAACGCCGTGGTGATGGTGCCATCGCAGACCTCACCCCGTTCATTGCAGAAAATCACCTCATCCACCCCCTCTGGCAGGCTGGCGCGGGCTGCGTCATAGGCTGCACGCCGGGTGGATTTGATGCCAAGCCAGGGATCGTCCGACGCCAGCCGCGCGGCTGCCAGCCCCACACGCCATAGGGCCTTGGCGGGCGGCAGCGCCCCGACCGTCACCGCGACATCGCCCTGCGACCCCACCGTCAGCCGCAGGCGCGCCGGACCTGACAGGTCCGCCGCATGCAGCGCCGCGTCCATGTCCGGCATATCCCACCCCAGCACCGCGCATCCCGCCGCTAACCGCACATGGTGCAAGGCCAGACGCGGCACGCGCGCGCCATCCCAGAGCATTGTCTCGATCAGCCTCAGTCCCGGCTCTGTGCCGCCTTCACGAAGCGTGCTTTCCACAACGCCTCCTCCCATTCCCCGCTGGCGGTGGACCCATGCACCACCCCGCCGCCCACGTTCATCACGATATCCCGCCCGGTCACCGACAATGTCCGGATCGCCACCGAGAAATCGGCGCGTCCATCCGGGGCCATCCAGCCCACCGCCCCGCAATAGACGCCTCGCGGAACAGGCTCCACATCCCGGATAATCTCCATCGCGCGGATTTTTGGCGCGCCAGTGACAGACCCGCAGGGAAAAAGGGCCGCCATCAGCGTGGTCATCGTGGGGGGGGCCACCAGCTGGCCCTCTACCGTCGAGGTCATCTGATGTACGGTCGCATATTTCTCCATCGCGAACAGGGCGGGCACCTTGACCGATCCTACCCGCGCCAGACGGCTGATGTCATTGCGCAGCAGATCCACGATCATCAGGTTTTCCGCCCGGTCCTTTTCAGATGCGTTCAGCGCCGCCGCAATCGCCGCATCGCGCACAGGGTCGGCATCGCGCGGGGCGGTGCCCTTCATGGGCCGCGTCGAAATCCGCCCCTGTGCATCAATATCAAAGAACAATTCCGGGCTGCGCGACACGACCACAGGCCCCACGCCCAGATCGACATAAGCCCCATGCCCCACCGGCCCCGTGCGCCGGAAGGCCCCGTAAAGGCCAAGGGGCGTGCCCGAGACCAGCTCCGCCCCCATCGGAAAGGTCAGGTTCACCTGATAGCAGTCGCCCGCCGCGATCCACGCCAGCACCCGTGCCATCGCGGCGTCATAAGCCTTGCGTGATACCTTGGGCACGGGCGCTGTCATCCGCGTGCCCTGCCCCTCATCCGCCGCCCGCGCCAGCACCGCGTCCGCGCCCTGCGGCCCGTCAAAGACACCAAAGCACAGCAGGGGCGCGGGCCTGCGCCGTGGCATCAGGCGCGCCAGACACGGCTCCAGCGCATAGCCCGCCTCATAGGCGACATAGCCCGCGATCCATTTGCCCTGCGCCCTCGCCCGGTCAAGCCGCGCAAGCGCCGGGGCCACATCGCGGGCGCTGTGCGCCGCAATGACCGCACCCGCGCCATCAAACAGCGCAGGCACCCCACCCGGCCCATGTTCGCACAAGATCACGTCCGGCCATCCCTTCGCGCACCACCTGACCCCCGACCTAAGCCGTTCCGCGCGGGCCTGCCAGATGGTTTCCTGCCGCATGATGATGCGTTTGCGACCTGACCGTGCAAATTTCGTCCATTGGCACAACCCCAGAGTTGCGCCGTTGAAGATGAGGCTTGCACCAAATGTAGATTGTGCTTTCATGTGGCACGGTCGCGGGGCAGATGCCCCAGCCACCCAATAAAAACCGGTAACGCCAACAGACCCGAGGGGATCATATGTCAACCGACTATTCAGACAAGGACAAGCATGAGGACATGAAGGTCCTGCATGGCATGGGCTATGCCCAGGAATTGTCCCGTTCCATGTCGAAGTTTTCGAACTTCGCCATCTCGTTTTCCATCATCTGCATCCTGTCCGGGGGCATCAACTCATTCGCGCAGGCCATCAGTTCCGTTGGCGGCGCCGGTGCGGGCATCGGCTGGATCGTCGGCTGCCTGCTGTCGGGCATGTTCGCGCTGGCCATGGCGCAGATCGCATCCGCCTTCCCCACAGCGGGCGGGCTTTACCATTGGGCCTCCATCCTCGGTGGCCGCTTCTGGGGCTGGCTTACCGCCTGGCTCAACCTGCTCGGCCTGATCACTGTGCTTGGTGCCATCAACATCGGTACCGCATTCTTCTTCGCCGGGGCCTTTCCGGGTGCCTTCGGCTTTGACGGTTCTACTCCCGCGCAGATCGTGGGCTTTGTCGCCCTTGTCACTATCATCCAGGCGATCTTCAATCACATCGGCATCAAGGCCACGACCTTCCTGACCGACATCTCAGGCTACATCATCTTCGCGACCACTGCCCTTCTCGTCCTCGCCTGCCTCTATTTTGCGGCAACGACCAACGGCATCGATATCTCACGACTCTGGACCTTCAAGAACTATTCGGGCGAGGCAGGCGGCAACGTCTTTCCGCAGTCCGACAGCATGGGTTATCTGTTCCTACTGTGCCTGTTGCTGCCGGTCTACACCATCACCGGCTATGACGCCTCGGCCCATACCTCCGAGGAGACCAAGTCCGCCGCAACCTCGGTGCCGCGCGGGATCGTCAATGCCGTCATCTGGTCGTCGCTGATCGGCTGGATCATGATCTGCGCCATCATGCTGGCCGTGCCCGACATGGATGCAGGTGCCGCCCAAGGCTGGGGCGTGTTCTTTGCCACGATCAACGCGATCATGCCGGCCACCTTGGCCAAGGTGATCTATATCGGCATCTTCATCACCCAGCTTCTCTGTGGTCTTGCCACCGTGACCTCGGCCAGCCGGATGCTCTTCGCTTTCTCGCGCGATGACGGGATGCCGGTGGGATCAAAGGCGCTGGCTTCGGTCTCGCCCCGGTTCCGCACGCCCGTCACGGCGATCTGGACCGCCACGATCCTGTGCATCCTTTACGTGTTCGCGGCACAATACGTGTCGATCGGCGGGACCAACCTCTATACCATCGTCGTGAACTCGACCTTGGTGTTCCTGTTCCTGTCGTTCACCGTGCCGTTGGTCGCGGGCATGTTCGCCTACGGCACCGCCAAATGGCCGAACCCCGGCCCATGGGCAATGTCGGCAGGCGTCTACAAGCTTGTGACCGTGCTGTCTGTCGTCGGCATGGCGGTGATCTTCTACATCGCCATCCAGCCACCGAATGACAAAGTCCTGTGGATCGTGCTGGGCTTTATCGCCCTTGCAATTGTCCTCTGGGTCGCGGTCGAAAACCGCCGCTTTGAGGGCCCGCCCACGGGCGAGCGCATTGCCGCGCGCAAAGCGGTGATTGCCGCCGCCGAAGCAGCGGTTGGCGAAAAGGCCTGATCCACGCTGAAGAAGACAGAAAGGCCGGGGGCAACCCCGGCCTTTTGCATTGACCCCGGCGCCCGCCGCCACGCATGCTGGCGCCCATGACCTATCTCATCATCAAAGCCGCGATTTCCGGCATCCTCATCGCCCTTGCCTCCGAGGTTGCCCGTCGCCAGCCCGGCATCGGCGCGCTGATCGCATCCCTGCCGCTGGTCTCCGTCATCGGCATGATCTGGCTCTGGCGCGATACGCAGGACGCCACCCGGCTTGCCGACCACGCACAGGCGACGCTGTGGTTCGTGATCCCCTCCCTGCCGATGTTCGTGCTGATCCCCATCCTGCTCCGCCGTGGCATGGGATTCTGGCCCGCCCTCGCCCTTGGCTGTGCGCTGACGGTGGTCCTTTATCTGCTGACGCTCTGGGCAGCGCGTGCAGCTGGCATCAAACTCTAGTGCCTCACAAAGCCGAAAGCTGGGCGATATGCGCCGGGAAATCCAAGGCCTGGCCCGTCGCATTCACCGTATCAAAGCAGTCATGCCAACCCGACACTGCGATTCCCGAAAGCAGGGCTGCCCGCGTGCTGCCGCATCCCGCATCCGCTACGGCGCAAAGAACTGCTGCCGCGCAGGCCCCGGTAAGGCCAGCCATGCGGGTTTCGGGGTGTAAAGCTCAGCCAGTTAATGCGTCATATCCGTCTCCTGCAGTCATTTGCCGCCAATCGACCGCAAGGCGCGCCGACAGATATAGGCCGTTTCCGGCACCGGGCTTTCCCGGCCCCAGCGCGCGCAAAGATCCTGCACCACGGCGGGCTGATCCTTGGCGGCATCGTTCAACCAGTTACCCACCGAATCCTGCACATAGCGGGACGGATCGGCGCGCAGCGGCTCCAACACAGGAAAGGCAAGTGCCGGTCGCTGCCGCAAGGCCGCGATATGGGCAGACCACACCCCGCGCGGGCGGATCGCCTCGCAGGCAAAGCGGCGGATGCGGTCGGACGGATCCTCTGCCCAGCCTGCCAGAACAGGGATCGCCTGATCCAGATCGGCGGCCAGATGCGGGCGCAGCGCCAGCCATGCCCATTCCCGCACGCCGAAATGCGGATCATCCGCCAGCGGGCGGATCGCGGTCAGGCGCGCCTCAAGGCTTTGATCCGGCCGGGCCGCGATCAGAAAACACGCCCACCCCCGCATGGTATCAGACGGATGGTCCTGCAAGTTGCCCGCCAAAGGGTGCGCCGATACCAGCTCGGCCGCCAGGGCCATGCGCCGCGTAATCCCCAGGCTGCGCGCGCCGTCCATCGTATGGATCGCGGATTCCGGCAGATCGGGCAGGCAGGCCTTCATCAAGGCCGCGAAATCCACGGCAAGGCATTCCGTCAACGTCCTTGCCGCAATCAACCCTGCGTTCAGTTGCGCCAGATGGGCCGGATCAATCTCGCTGACCCGTTTTGTGGTAGGTGTTGTCATGCAGCGGCTTGTCCTGCGTCGGTATTCATCCAGACCCGTTCCACCAGCTTGCCCAGGACCTGCTGCTCGGCCTCAGACAGCCCGGCAAACAGGGTCGTGATCCATGCCGTGTGATGGGCAAACAGCGCATCCGCCACCTGCGTACCTTTTTCCGTCAGCTGCACATCAATCATGCGGCGATCCTCCTGCCCGTGGTGCCGCACCAGAAAGCCGTCACGCGCCAACCCATCCAGCAATCCGGTCACCGTTGCCCGCGTCACACCCGCACGATCGGCAAGCTGGCAGGGTGATAGGGTCGCCCCCGCGCTGCGCAGCAGGAACAGCATCACAAACTTCCCCTCAGACAGGCCAAGCGGGGCCAGACGGGCAGCGCAGTCGCCATCAATGGCCGTCGTCAGGGTCAGCAGTTGCAGGCACAGCCGTAATGGCCCG
>JAAFHS010000218.1:3551-5320 GCA_013298485.1 Rhodobacterales bacterium | reverse complement strand
CGTGGTGCCGCTGATGGGGCTGGAGACGGCTTTGGGCGCGATCCGTGCAGCGCAGACGCCGGCTGGTCTGCCGGGATGGCGGCCGATGGCCAGGGGTGCAGTGGCGGGCCGGATGCTGGATGAGGCGGCGTCGAAGGCGATGCTGGCGGCGGTGGGGGTCGCCGTGCCGCGCGGGGTGTCGGGGCGGCATCTGGCGGACCTGACGGTGGGGGGGCTGACCCCGCCTTACGCGCTGAAGGGCCTTGGCTTTGCGCATAAATCCGATGTGGGGGCGGTGCGGCTGGGGTTGACCACGCTGGACGGGCAGGCGGAGATGCCAGGGGCTGCGGGCTATCTGGTAGAGGAGATGGTTACAGGGGCGGTGGCGGAACTGCTGATCGGGGTCCGGCGGGATGCTGTCTATGGCGTGACGCTGACCTTGGGTTTTGGCGGGGTCTCGGCGGAACTGCTGGCCGATACCGTGACGCTGATCTGCCCGGTGACGGGGCCCGAGGTGGCGGCAGCCCTGCGGCGTCTGCGGCTGTGGCCCCTGCTTGATGGCTATCGCGGCAAGGCTATGGCGGATGTGGATGCGGTGGTTGATGCGGCCTTGCGGGTGCAGGGGATGTTTGCGGACGCAGGCTTGGTGGAAGTGGAAATCAATCCGTTGATGGTGCGCCGTGATGGTGCGGTGGCGGTGGATGCAGTGATCTGGAGGGCATGATGGACATGTTGATGACAGGGCCGATCCGCACGAGGGCGGAGGGGGCGGTGCTGGAGGTGACGCTGGACCGGCCGAAGGCGAATGCGATTGATCTGGCGACCAGCCGGATCATGGGCCAGGTGTTCCGTGCATTCCGCGATGACGATACCCTGCGCGTGGCGATCCTGCGGGCGGAGGGGCACAAGTTCTTTTGCCCCGGCTGGGATCTGAAGGCGGCGGCGGGTGGCGATGCGGTGGATGGGGATTATGGCGTGGGCGGCTTTGGTGGCCTACAGGAGCTGCCGAACCTGAACAAGCCGGTGATCGCGGCGGTGAACGGCATCTGCTGCGGGGGCGGGCTGGAGCTGGCGCTGTCCTGCGATCTGATCCTGTGTTCGGACACGGCGACCTTCGCCTTGCCCGAAATCCGGTCGGGGACGGTCGCGGATGCGGCGTCGATCAAACTGCCCAAACGCATTCCTTATCACGTGGCGATGGATTTGCTGCTGACGGGGCGGTGGTTTGATCCCGAGGAGGCGCATCGCTGGGGGATTGTGAAAGAGATCACGACGCCTGCGGATTTGCTGCCCAAGGCCTGGGCCTTGGCGCGGTTGCTGGAGAGCGGGCCGCCGCTGGTGTATGCGGCGATCAAGGAAGTGGTGCGCGAGGCCGAGGCGCTGCGGTTCCAGGACGCGCTGAACCGGGTGACGAAGCGGCAGCTGGCGACGGTGGACCGGCTGTATGGCAGCGAGGACCAGCTGGAGGGGGCGAAGGCGTTTGCGGAAAAGCGGGAGCCGGTCTGGAAGGGCAAGTGATCGGCGGATGCGGCGGGTGCTCTATGCCAGCCAGCCTTGTGCGATGCGGGCATAGGTGCGGGCTGCGGTCATCACATCGGCGATGGCGACGCTTTCGTTGATGCCACCAGAGCCGCCCAGCGTGCCAGGCCCCATGATCGCCATAGGCAGATTGAAGGCAGGGCAGAGGACGGCCGCGTCGGAGAAATAGGTGACGCCGATCGGATCGGGGGGCAGGCCGGTGACGGCGGCGGCCGCAGCCAGGCAGAGGGCGGCGAAGGGATGATCGGGGG
>JAAFHS010000218.1:0-3541 GCA_013298485.1 Rhodobacterales bacterium | reverse complement strand
TCGGGGGCGGGGTCGACGGCGGGCTTCAGATCGATGCGCTGAAAGGTGAAGCCGTCGCCGGCCATATCTTCTAGCCGGGACTGGACATGATCGGCATTGTGATGCGGCAAGAGGCGCAGGTCGAGTTCGGCGGTGCAGCGGTCAGGCATCAGGTTGATGGCGGTGCCGCCCGTGATGCGGCCGACGTTGGAGGTGACGCAGCCGAGAAGCGGGTGGCGGTCATGCGGCAGGGCGGCGGGCACGCGCTGCAGGAAGCTGAGCATGGAGAGGATGGCGGATTTCCCGCCGCCGTTCGTGCCATCACCCGACAGATGCCCTGCAACGCCATGCGCCGTGACGCGCAGCCAGAGGGCGGCCTTTTCGGCGGTGGCGACGCGCAGAGTGGTGGGTTCGCTGACGAGAATGGCCCCGGCGCCTTTCAGGGCCTGGGTTTCAACGAGACGGTGCGCGCCGAGGCAGGCGGAACTTTCGCCGCCCGTGAAGGCGAGGATCAGATCGCCCTGCAGGGGGGTGGCGCGCAGGGCGACAGCGGCGGAGATCATGGCGACAAGCCCTGATTTCATGGGCACCGCGCCCGTGCACGCGCCCGTCGGCGATATGGCCGCTGCAGGGCTTGTAGGTCCATTCGCCATTGCCCGCTGGCAGTGTATCGGTATGGGCGGAAAACACGAGGGCGGGTTTGGGGCCGCCCTTGATCCGCGTGATGACGTTGAACCGGCGGGGGGCGAATTCTTCGACCTGGGGGGCAAAGCCCAGATCGCGCAGGGCGCGGGCGAGGGTCTTTGCGACGCGCGCCTCATCGCCGGGGGGATCGGGGCTTTCGCAGCGGATCAGGGTGGACAGCAGCTCTGCTGTCGCATCGGATGTCAGGCCCGTCCAGTCGGCTGTCTTGGTCATCTCTTCAGGGAACGCCCGCGGGGTGGCGAAGTCAAGGCAGCGAAAAGGCCAAGAGGTGCAAGGCAGGGTTGCGTTTTTGGCGTGGCTAATTATGGCTTGGCCAGCCGTTATGTGAGTGTGCGCCCGTGAGTCCTGAAGATGTGACTGCCCTGTTTACACGCACGGATGGCAGCTATCTGTTCGCGCGCTGGGGGCGGCCCATTGTGCCGGTGGTGTTCGGGGTGGAGGATGCGACCCTGCAGGTGGTCAAGGGCGCGATCGAGGCGGTGGTGGCGCTGGCGGGGCACCGGATGGGCGCGGTGGACACGGAACTGGGTGCGAACCTGATGGTGTTCTTCGTGCGCGACTGGGACGATCTGCGGGGAGTGCCGAACCTTGACCGACTGGTTGCGGGACTGGAGGGGTTGCTGGTGCGGCTGGAGGCGGCGGGGGCGAACCAGTACCGGGTGTTCCGGTTTGATGAGGCGGGGGCAATCCGGGCGGCGTTTGTGTTCGTGCGGATGGACGCGCATTTATCCGCCGTGCCCGCAGAGGCGCTTGCGCTGTCGCAGGCGGTGCAGGTGATCCTGCTCTGGTCGGACCGGGCGTTTGTGGACGTGGCACCCCTGGCGCGGGTCGGGGGCGTGGAGGTGTTGCGCCCGGAGATCGGTGCGGTGATCCGGGCGGGGTATGATCCGGTGCTGCCGGACATGGCGGGGGATGCGAGCCATGCGTGGCGGATTGCCGCCCGGATGGGCCGGACGGCATCATAGTCGTCAGGTCGCCTGATCAGATGCGGGCGAGGAACATACCGACGAAAATCAGCGCGATGAAGAGCGTGCCGACAACCTGAAACGACTTGAAGGCGAAGTTGGCGACCCCGCTGAGGCGGGTACGGTAGAGCGCGCTGATCGGCACGTCGCCGGGTTTGGTGAAGGCCGAAAAGGCCATCAGCATGGCCGTCAGCAGGCCCATGCCGAGCGCATAGGGATCCATCCAGTCGGGTGCGCGGACAAAGCCGAAGTCATAGGCCAGTGCGGTCTGCGGTGCAGCGATGGCGGCAAGGGCGAGTGTTGAGAGGCGAAGTTTGAGGGTTGTTGTCACGGCGGGGTCTCCTTCGTTGTTGCGACTTATGCGATTTCTGCGCTTTGATCGCGGCAATTCTGGGGCGTTGCCTCGCAAGGCAAAAAGGACCGGCCCCATGACCCACGCCCACCCGATCCGCGTCTACTATGAGGACACCGATCTCGCGGGCATCGTCTATTACGCCAACTACCTGCGTTTCATCGAGCGGGCGCGGACGGAGTGGGTGCGGAACCTCGGGATTGATCAGGTGGCGCTGAGGGCCGAGCAGGGGATCGTGTTTGCGGTCAGGCGCGTGGAGGCGGACTATCTGGCACCCGCGCGGTTTGATGACGAACTGGTGGTACGCACGGATGTGCGCGGCGTGACGGCGGCGCGGATCGTGCTGGCACAGGATGTCTGGCGCGGGGAGCAGCGGCTGTTTGCCAGCGTGGTGACGCTGGTCGCGCTGTCGGATCGGGGGGTGCCTGTACGGCTACCGCCGGCCTTGCGGGGGCGCTTGATGCCCGCATAAGCCCAAGACATGAGCAAAGGGGGCGGAAATCCGATCATTTCCCCCCATTCATCACCCGGATGTGTTGGCAATCGGGTTCAATTCCCTGTAGATATGTATCAAACGGCGGCAAAAGATCGTCATAACAAGAGCAGGCGAATGGAAACGGAAACCCTTGCGATGGCGCAGGAGATTGATTTCTCTGTGCTCGGCTTGTTTTTGCAGGCCACTTTCACAGTCAAACTGGTGATGATCGGACTGCTGATCATGTCCTTCTGGTCATGGTCGATCATGGTGCAGAAGTTCATCCTCTACCGGGCCGCGAAGGCGGAGGCCGCGGTGTTCGACCGGGCCTTCTGGTCTGGTGAGCCACTGGATGAGTTGTTCGAGAAGATCGGGGCGCAGCCGGACGGGGCGTCCGAGAAGATCTTCGCCTCGGGCATGCTGGAATGGCGGCGCAGTCACCGGCAGGATGGCGGGCTGATTGCGGGGGCGCAGAGCCGGATTGACCGGGCGATGGATGTGGCGATCGCGCGGGAATCCGAGCGGCTGAATTCAGGCGTGGGGTTCCTTGCGACGGTGGGATCGACCGCACCCTTCATCGGGCTGTTCGGCACGGTGTACGGGATCATGCATGCGTTCACGGAAATCGCGGCAACGCAGAACACGGACCTCGCAACAGTGGCCCCGGGGATTGCCGAGGCGCTGATGGCCACGGGAATCGGCCTGGTGGCGGCGATCCCGGCGGTCATCGCCTATAACAAGCTGAACACGGACAGCGACCGGATCGTGGGCGGGTATGAGGCCTTTGCCGATGAGTTTGCCACGATCCTGTCACGCCAGCTGGATGCGGCCTGATGGGGGCCGGGGTTGCACAGGGCGGCGGCGGCAAGCGGCGAGGGCGGGGGCGCGGACGCAGCAAGGCGATGGCGGATATCAACATCACGCCGATGGTGGATGTGATGCTTGTCTTGCTGATCATCTTCATGGTGGCGGCCCCGTTGCTGACGGTGGGGGTGCCCATTGAGTTGCCAAAGACGCAGGCAAGCGCGCTGCCATCATCGCAGGAGGAACCGCTGGCGGTGACGA
>JAAFHS010000214.1 GCA_013298485.1 Rhodobacterales bacterium | reverse complement strand
CCGATATCAACTGGAAGGGCATCTACTGGGAACCCTACATCTTTGTGGGCGCCATCTTCTTTGTCTTCTGTTTCGGGATGTCGCGCTATTCGATGTATCTGGAACAGCGTCTGAAAACCGATCACCGGTAAGGATCAGTCATGAACACGTCCGCGAAAATGCAAGTCAGCGATGAGACCGCGATCCAGATCACGGGGATGAACAAGTGGTACGGCACGTTCCATGTGCTGCGCGACATCAACATGACGGTGATGCGGGGCGAACGGATCGTGATCTGCGGGCCGTCGGGATCGGGCAAATCAACGCTGATCCGCTGCATCAACCGGCTGGAGGAACACCAGCAGGGCCAGATCGTGGTCGATGGGACGGAGCTGACGAATGATCTGAAGAACATCGACAAGGTGCGGTCGGAAGTGGGAATGGTGTTTCAGCATTTCAACCTGTTCCCGCATCTGACGATTCTGGAGAACCTGACGCTGGCCCCGATCTGGGTGCGCAAGACGCCCAAGCGCGAGGCGGAAGAAGTGGCGATGCATTTCCTGAAAAAGGTCAAAATCCCGGAACAGGCGCATAAGTACCCCGGTCAGCTGTCAGGCGGGCAGCAGCAGCGCGTGGCAATCGCGCGCAGCCTGTGCATGAAGCCGCGCATCATGCTGTTTGACGAGCCGACATCGGCGCTGGACCCCGAGATGATCAAGGAAGTGCTGGATACGATGATCGAGCTGGCACAGGAAGGCATGACCATGCTGTGCGTGACGCATGAGATGGGGTTCGCGCAGGCGGTGGCGAACCGGGTGATCTTCATGGATCAGGGCCAGATCGTGGAACAGAACGAGCCGAAGGAGTTTTTCAACAACCCGAAAAGCGACCGGACGAAGCTGTTCCTGAGCCAGATTCTGGGGCATTGAACGAAGATGGGCAGAATTGCCCATCCTACGCGATGACCGGGTAGGATGGGCAATTCTGCCCATCACCCCTCAGGCGTTCTTTTTCGCAGCGGCGGCGGCCTTCATCCGCGCGAGCAGTTCTTCTTTCGTGGGGCGCTTTGCATTTCCGGTGCTCTGCGGAATGACGTCATCATTGCCGGGGCGGAATTTGCCGGGCTTTGGGTTGCCTGATTTGCCGTAATCCATCGTCGCCACCTACACTGCCAATTCGCGCGGCACGATGAAATCAAGCGTGCTGCCGGCACCCCATGCCACATCGGCCCAACCCCCGACAGCGAAATCAATCACTGTCGTGGCCCCGGTCGGATAGCGGGCGAATTCGGTGTTCAGGGGGGCAATCGCCGTGATGCGCGCGGCAAATTCGGCGATGCCGGGGTTGTGGCCGATCATCATTACGGTGTCGCCCTTTGCGTGGCGCAGCACGGCCAGCATGACATCGGGGCCTGCGTGATAGAGGGCTGGCTTCAATTCCAGGATCGGGGTGCCGGGCAGGGCGGGGGCAAGGCCGCTCCATGTTTTGCGGGTGCGCAGGCTGTCGGAACAGAGGACCTCATCGGGGACATAGCCGCGGGTGGCGAGCCATTGGCCGAGATCCGCCGCCGCCGCCTTGCCGCGGTCGTTCAAGGGGCGGTCATGATCGGCCATCAGGGGGTCATCCCAGCTCGATTTCGCGTGGCGTGTGAGGATCAGGCGCTTCATTTGTGGAATTGTCCCATATGATAGGCAGACTGTTCGGGCATCCTTGCATAGCTTTGCGACAGGGGGCAAGCACGGCGCACAGCACAGCCTTGTGACATGCAGATAACGCCCGGTGGGCTATCGAGATACCCATGGCAGGCGGGCAGATTGTAACCTGCCCCGGTCAAGGCATCTGCCGGGCATGCGGTCAGGCAGGGTTTGGCGCAGGCGTCACAGGGCGGTGTGGCGGGCGGGGGCAGATCGACGCGGGTTTTCAGCGCGAGCGCGCCACGGAAGCTGACCATCAGGCCTTGGGTCGCATGCACCAGAAGGCGCACGGGGCTGTCCCAGACGCGGCCCGTGCGCAAGGCCCAGCGGTAGAAGGGATGATAGGGCGGGCCGCCGAAGGGAAAGATCGCCTTGGCACCAAGGTCGCAGGCGATCGTCCCGATCACCCGGCGCGACCAGCGGTCGACGGGATCAGGGGTGCCATCCCATTCGGGTTGGGTGGTGACATGGGGCCAGAAGCCATCGCCGGGGCCGATCATCAGGAGTGTCTGCGTGCCCTGGGGCAGGGCATCATCGGGGCCTGCATGAAAGCCGCCAAGCACGGTCAGGTGATGCGGGGCAAGGCGGGTGTTGATATCCGGGTTCACCGCCGCACGCGCGGCTTGACGCGCGGCTCGGTCGCGCGGATCTGCGATCCGGCCCCATGGTCGGTGAACAGTTCCAGCAGGCAGGCATTGGGGATGCGGCCATCGAGGATGGTAACGGCACGCACGCCCTGGTCTACGGCGGCAAGGGCGGTTTCGACCTTGGGGATCATCCCGCCGCTGATGGTGCCGTCGGCGATCATCGCGCGCACCTCATCCGGGGTGATCTGGGTCAGAACCTCGCCGCCTGCGTTCTTGACGCCCGCGACATCGGTCAGCAGCAGCAGGCGGTCGGCCTGCAGGGCACCTGCGATGGCACCTGCGGCAGTATCGCCGTTCACGTTGAACGTCTCATTATCCGCCATGCCGGTGGCCACGGGGGCCACGACAGGGATGATGCCCGCGGCGTAAAGATCGCGCAGGACCTGCACGTTCATTTCCACCGGGCGGCCGACGAAGCCAAGTTCGGGATCATCGGCGACGCAGACCATCAGATCATCATCCTTGCCCGAAATGCCCACGGCGCGGCCGCCCTGATCGTTGATCGCCTGCACGATGCGCTTGTTCACAAGGCCGGACAGGATCATCTCGACCACCTCTACCGTGGCCTTGTCGGTCACGCGTTTGCCGCGCACGAATGCGGATTTGATGCCGAGTTTTTCCAGCATCTGGTTGATCATCGGCCCGCCGCCATGCACGACGACCGGGTTCACGCCGACCTGCCGCATCAGCACGATATCGCGGGCAAATTCGGCCATTGCGGCCTCGTCCCCCATGGCATTGCCGCCGAATTTCACCACGACCACGGCATCGGAATAGCGCTGCATATAGGGCAGCGCCTCGGACAGCACGCGGGCGGTGGCAAGCGAGTCGGTCAGGGACATGGTTTGCTTTCTCATCTGGGCCTCCGCTGCAGTTTTGGTAGCCCGTTTGTGCGGGCCTGCCAAGCGCTTGCCTTGCCATGGACGGTCCAGCGCGTATGGTGAGGTCATCATGCCAAAACCGATAATCACGCTCGTCACCCTGATCCTGCTGACCACTTGCGTCGCCAGTACGGCGGAACCTTACTTTCCGCGCGGGACGTGGGACGTTGACCGAATGCTATTTTACGAAGGCTGGTTTGGCGGCCACTTGCGGGCGATGCGCGAAAAGCCCTTGTTCGCCGGCAGTGGCGCGAATGAGGAAGACGGTGAAACGGTGATCCGCGTCTTGATCCTGCCCACCTTTTCGACACCACATGTCATCCGTCTGACTGTCGATACCGACGGGGAGATGGGGTTCGTGAAGAAGACATCGTCCGGGCAGGGCGGTTATGATGGGGGTGTTCTGAGAACGGAAGCGTCCGGTCCCGTTGCGGAGCGGACGGCGATGGCCATTCTGAATGAGGTCGGCGGTGCCGGAATCTGGGCGGGCCGTGTTCCTGTGGAGCCCGCGCAAGTCGCCGCAGGTGGCACGGTCACGGTTTGCTCTGATGGAACGCAGCTGGTGTTTGAATTCGCGCGCCGTGACACATATCAGATCATTTCGCGCCATGAATGCGAGCTTGAAGGTGACGATGCCCTGAGAAATCTGGTGCGCCTGACCCTTTTTGCGGCTGACGTCCGACTTCAACGCGATGATCTTTCCTTTGACGCCGATTAACAGCATTCCTGAGAGACCCATGCATGAGTGAACAGAAGACAATCGTGCTGACGGGGGCGAGCCGGGGGATCGGGCATGCCACGGTCAAACGTTTCGGGGCCGAAGGCTGGCGCGTGCTGACCTGTTCGCGTCAGCCCTTCGATCCGCGCTGCCCCTGGCCGGGGGGTGAGGAGAACCATATCGAGATTGATCTGGCCGATCCCACCAAGACGATTGCGGCGATTGCAGTCATCAAATCCAAGATCAACGGGCGGCTGCATGCGCTGGTGAATAACGCGGGTATCAGCCCGAAAATGCCCGATGGCGGGCGGTTGACGACGCTGAACACGGATCTGCGCACCTGGGGGCAGGTGTTCCATGTGAATTTCTTTGCGCCCGTCGTGCTGGCGCGGGGATTGCAGGACGAACTGGTGGCGGCGCAAGGTGCTGTGGTCAACGTGACCTCCATCGCGGGGAGCCGCGTGCATCCGTTTGCGGGGGCGGCTTATTCGACATCAAAGGCGGCGCTTGCGGCGCTGACGCGCGAGATGGCGCATGATTTCGGGCCGCTGGGCGTGCGGGTGAATGCCATCGCGCCGGGTGAGGTGGAAACAGCGATCCTGTCACCGGGCACGGACAGAATCGTGGAGAGCCTGCCGTTGCGTCGGCTGGGCCAGCCGCGCGAGGTGGCGGATGCGATCTGGTTCCTGTGTTCGGAGCAGTCGCATTACATTTCGGGGGCGGAGTTGCAGATCAACGGCGGGCAGCATGTCTGACGTCTAAAAATTTTCGGACGAAAATTTTTAGACGTCAGACCAGCGTCGCGATGATCGCGCGCAGGGTTTCGATGCCGTCGCCTTTTTCGGAACTGGTGACGACGAGTTCAGGATAGGCGGCCGGGTGTTTGGCCAGCGCGGCGCGCACCTGTGCGATATTGGCATCGCGCGTGGCCGCCGACACTTTGTCGGCCTTGGTCATCACCACCTGAAAGGCGAGGGCAGAGCGGTCCATCAGTGTCAGGATGTCCTCATCCACGTCCTTGACGCCGTGGCGTGTATCAATCAGCACGAAGGCGCGGCGCAGGGTCTGGCGCCCCGCAAGATAAGCGCGCAGCAGGGCCTGCCATTTCGCGACCACGGCGACCGGGGCCTCGGCATAGCCGTAACCGGGCAGATCGACCATATAGCGCGCATCACCGAGGGCGAAGTAGTTGATTTCCTGCGTGCGTCCGGGCGTGTTCGAGGCGCGGGCGAGGCTTTTGCGCCCCGTCAGCGCGTTGATCAGGCTGGATTTCCCGACGTTGGAGCGGCCGGCAAAGCAGATCTCGAGCCGGTCTGCGGGGGGCAGGCCGGACATGGCCACGACCCCTTTGACGAAATCCACGCGGCCTGCAAAGAGCAGCCGCCCAGCCTCGCGCGCCGCATCTTCGGGGGTGGGGGCCAGCGGGAAGGGCAGGGTCACAGGATGGCCC
>JAAFHS010000213.1 GCA_013298485.1 Rhodobacterales bacterium | reverse complement strand
CGGGTCGGAACTCATTTCCCAAGGCCGTGATTGCTGCCGCCCGTTCCACAGCCGCGGTCGTCAGCGCCTCACGCAAGGGGGTGCCTGGGTTGACAAAGCTGGCACCCGGCAGGTGCAGCCCCATGAATTCCATCAGCATCTGGTTGGTGTTGGCGGTGCCGTAGAACGTACAGGTTCCTGGGCCATGGTAGCTGGCCATTTCGGCCGCCATCAGCGCTTCGCGCCCGACCTCGCCCGTGGCAAAGGCATTGCGGACACGCGATTTCTCATCATTTGGCAGGCCTGATGTCATCGGACCGGCGGGGACGAAAATCGTAGGGACATGGCCAAATGTCGCCGCCGCCATGATCAGTCCGGGCACAATCTTGTCGCACACACCCAGATACAGGGCAGCGTCAAAGCAGTTATGGCTCATCGCCACCCCCGCGGCGAGGGCGATCACGTCGCGCGAAAACAGCGACAGCTCCATTCCCGGCTGGCCTTGGGTCACGCCGTCGCACATCGCGGGGACGCCGCCCGCCACTTGGGCCGTCGCACCCGCCTTGCGCGCAGCTGCGCGGATCAGATCGGGATACCGTTCAAATGGCTGGTGGGCTGACAACATGTCGTTGAACGCTGTCACAATCCCGATATTCGGTGCCCGTGAGGTGGCGAGCGTTTCTTTGTCACCCTCCATCGCGGCATAGGCATGAGCCTGATTGCCGCATGACAGATGACTGCGCGCAGGGCCAGCATCGGTCGCGCGGGCCATCCGGTCCAGATATGACTGGCGCGAGGGGCGTGAGCGGTCCTGGATACGCTCAGTGACCTGCGCAATTGTCGCGTTCAATGACATGACACACCGACCTTTCATGGGCTGCTAGAGACGCTTTAACAGAACCCGTTAGCGCTAACAACCAAGGCGATCACATTCCTGCTCGTCACACTAGAAAACGTTGCTGCAGTGGCCGGTTTCAAGTGCTTTCTGCGGATAAAGGGTAAAAATACCCCAAGTTTGAACCTTATTCTCCGCAATCCGGCCACAATGCGCGCTCAGCCTTTAGCTCGACAGGGGATAATCCCCCGGAGGATATGACCATGCCTTTGACCCGTATTGTTGCCGTCCTGACGGCAGCCCTGATGCTTGCTGCGTGCGGGCAACCCGAATCCGCGTCGCGCAGCATTGCGACGCAGCAAGATGGCTTGACGCTTGCCACGCAAGGCCCCGGTGCCCTGGGTGCCAGGCAAGATGTGCGTGTTCCGCTTTACGTCGTGCAGTCGGTGAATGTGATCGTGCCGTCCAGCCTGCGTGCATCCGAGGCGAATGTATTCTATCCGCTGGCCGATATCGTCTGGCGGGGTGAGCCGTTGGGCAACCGGCACGAACAGGTCCGCCAGATTTTCCGTGAGGCCTTGGGCACCGCAACAGATGGTGTGACTACCGGTCGTCCGGCAATTGTTGAGGTGAATGTCACGCGTTTTCATTGCCTTACTGAAAAAACGCGCTACTCGGTTGGTGGGACGCATTCGATGCATTTTACCCTGACCGTGCGGGATGCCGTGACGGGTGAGGTGATTGACGGCCCTCGCCCGGTCGTCGCCGATGTCAAGGCATCTGGTGGTGGACGCGCACTGGCGGAAGAGGCTGCAGGCCGCACGCAGCGGGTTGTCGTGATGGAACGGCTGGTACAGGTGCTGCGGCGCGAGTTGTCGGTCCCGGTGCAGACTGTGGCGGCCCGCGCGGACGTGACGCCTGCGGCGGTTGCCAACTGATCGTTTCACTGCGCTGCGAAGTCATGTAGAGGGATGGTGATCATGACCACCCCTTTGCCCCATCCCCCCGCCGACGATGCCACCGAGGCCGCCCATGGCCGCCCGGTCGTGCGCCTGAAACCGAAGGCCGAGGCGCGGGCGATCCGCCATGGTTTTCCCTGGGTCTATGCCGATGAACTGGTCACCGACCGGCGCACGCAAGGCTTGCCCCCCGGTGCTCTGGCGGTGCTGGAGGATGGCGATCGGCGGCCTTTGGGGCTGGTCACGGTCAACACCAAATCCAAGATCATCGCGCGCATGCTGGACCGGGACATGGGCGCGCAGATCGATGCTGCGTGGTTTGTGACCCGGATCGAACGCGCGCTGTCCTTGCGCAAGCGATTGTATTCACAACCTTTCTACCGCCTTGTCCATGCCGAGGCTGACGGGCTGCCCGGCATTGTCATCGACCGTTTTGGTGAGACGGCGGTGATCCAGCCCAATGCCGCCTGGGCCGAAGCGCATCTCGACGTGCTGGTTGCAGCGCTGATCGCGGTCACGGGTGTGACGCGGATTATCAAGAATGCAACAGGGCGGTCGCGGGGGCTGGAGGGGCTGAACGAAGAGACGCTGCTGGTGGCGGGCGATGTCACGGGGCCGGTTGCGGTGCCGATGAACGGGGCCGTCTACATGGCCGATGTGCTGGGCGGGCAGAAGACGGGGTTGTTCTTTGACCAGCGGCCCAATCATGCTTTTGCAGCGTCGCTGGCAAAAGGCGCGCGGGTGCTGGATGTGTTTGCACATGTCGGCGGATTTGGACTTGCAGCGCTGGCAAACGGGGCGGCATCCGCACTGGCAGTGGATGCGAGTGCGGCCGCACTTGCGCTGGCCACAACAGGGGCCGAAGCCTCCGGCTTTGCTGACCGCTTTGTGACGCGGCAGGGGGATGCCTTTGATATCCTTGAAAGGTTGGGCGAAGACAGCACGGGGCAGTTTGACCTTGTAATCTGCGATCCGCCTGCATTCGCACCCGCAAAACCGGCATTGGAAGCGGGGCTGAGGGCGTATGAACGGGTTGCAAGACTGGCGGCACCATTGGTCGCCCCGGGGGGATATCTGGTCTTGTGTTCCTGCAGCCATGCCGTTGATTTATCAGCCTTTCGCAATGCCTGCGGGCGGGGCATCGGGCGCGGCGGGCGGCGGGCACAATTGCTGCACACCGGCTTTGCCGGCCCCGATCATCCGATGCTGCCACAACTGGCGGAAAGCGCCTACCTCAAGGCGCTTTTCTTCCGGCTGGACGGGTGAAAGTCGTTCTGGACGCCTGTGTGCTGTATCCGCATGCCTTGCGGGATATCCTGCTGGGCGTGGCAGCGGACGGGCAGTTTGAGCCTTTGTGGTCGGCGCGCATTCTTGAGGAATGGGCGCGGGCCACACGCAAGCTCGGCCCCGGTGCCGAGGTTGAGGCGCGGGGGGCTATCACCCTGATAAATGACAGATTTCCACGCGCGATGGTGCGCGATGCGACCGGGGTTGAGGCGCGCCTGCACCTGCCGGATGCCAATGATGTGCATGTGCTGGCAACCGCGATTGCGGGCCATGCGGATGCCATCCTGACCTTCAATGCAATGGATTTTCCACGCCATGTCCTGGCCGCCGAAGGCATTCAGAGGCGTGATCCGGACGGATTTTTATGGGAGTTGTGGTCGCATGACGATGGCCCCGTGACCCGCGCAGTGCTGCGGGCGAAGGGGCGGGCGGAGGCGGTGACGGGGGTGGAAAAGACGCGGCGGGCGTTTCTGAAAAGGGCGGGGTTGCCGAAATTGGGCAAGGCGATGGATGCCGCCGTTTCAGGGTGAGGAGCGGCGCGTAACCCGATGCGAGCGCTGTGTTAATCGGAGCGGTTTACAGGAGATGAACACTCTGGAAAAGATACAGGAACAGGCCAGAAACCATCCATTGTCCTGTCTGGGCCACGCCGCGTTAACCACGGTCAATCGAATCGGGCCTGCGCGTCGGCGCCCATCCACGCGGCCTCGTTCGCGTCGATTGCGGCGATGCGTTCGGCGGCTTTGGGGTGGCTCATCAGCCAGGCGGGGACGCTGGCGGCGCGGTTGCCGGTCAGGGCGCCGAGTTTGGCGAAGAGCGACTTCTGCGGCCCCGTGCCGATGCCCGCCTTAATCAGCAGGGCTGAGGCATAGGCATCCGCCTCAAACTCATCGCGGCGCGACAGACGCGCAGCCAGCGCCGAGGCGAGCAGGTTGGCGATCCACATCCCGATGCCGGGCAGGAACCGGTTCAGGACAGCGCCGAGGACGAGGAAGACGGCGTTCTGCCCGGTAAAGTCGATCATGCGGCGGCGGGTATGACCCAGGGCCACATGGCCAAGTTCATGGGCGATAACCGAAGCAAGCTCCGCCGCCGTCACCTCGCCCGCCACATGTTTGGCGAGAAAGCCGCGCGTCAGGAAAATGCGGCCATCGGGGGCGGCGAGGCCATTGACTGGGTCGATCTGGAAGATGTTGACCTTGATTTCCGGCAAAGCGAGCGCGTCGGCGAGTTTGGCGGTTTCCGCAAGCACGGCGGGATCGGTCAGGGGTTCGGACTGCGCATCAAGGGTGGCCTTCGTGCGCCAGACCGAAAAGCGGTACATCAAGAGCGCATAGGCGATGGGCAGCAGGATGGGGAGAAACTTGAGCATAGGCGGAATATGGGGCGGGGCGGGAGGGAAAGAAAGGGGGCCTTCTGCCCCCTCGGCGCGTCGCGCCTCACCCCCGAGGATACTTGTGGACAGAAAATCGGGGACGGGTTGTCAGCGCAGCATCCTGATGCCGTCGCTGAGGCCTGCGAGGGTCATCGGCACCATCCGGCCGTCGAAAATGCCCTGGATCAGGCGGGTGGAATGGGTGTGGTGCCACTGCGCCTGCGGCATGGGGTTGATCCACAGATGATGCGGCCACTGGGTGCAGGCGCGGTGTAGCCAGACCTGGCCTGCCTCTGGGTTCCAGTGTTCGTTGGCCCCGCCGGGATGGGTGATCTCATAGGGGCTCATCGCCGCGTCACCGACAAAGATGGCGCGCGTGTCAGGGCCGTGCTTGCGCAGCACGTCCCATGTGGGCGTCTGCGCATCCCAGCGGCGGGCGTTGTCCTGCCAGACACCCTCATAAAGACAGTTGTGGAAATAGAAGGTGGTGAGTGTGCGGAATTCCGACTTTGCGGCCGCGAACAGATCCTCCATCACGCGGATATGCGGGCCCATGCTGCCGCCGATATCGAAGAAGATCAGGACTTTGACAGCGTTGCGGCGTTCAGCGCGGGTTTGCACATTAAGCCAGCCCTGGCGCGCGGTGGCGCGGATCGTGCCGTCAAGATCAAGTTCCTGCACTGCCCCGTCGCGCGCCCATTTGCGCAGGGACCGCAGGGCGAGCTTGATCGTGCGGGTGCCGATTTCGCCGCTGTCATCAAGGTTGCGGAAGGCGCGTTTGTCCCAGACCTTGACGGCGCGCTGGTGGCGGCTTTGATCTTGCCCGATGCGCACGCCTTCGGGGTTATCGCCATAAGCCCCGAACGGCGAGGTTCCTGCGGTGCCGATCCATTTGGAGCCGCCCTGATGGCGGCCCTGCTGTTCGGCAAGGCGCTGGCGCAGGGTTTCCATCAGTTTGTCAAAGCCGCCGAGCGTCTGGATGGCGGCGCG
>JAAFHS010000212.1 GCA_013298485.1 Rhodobacterales bacterium | reverse complement strand
AACCCCGGCACGTCGATCCCAACGATCCGCACACCGTTGATCTCGCTGGGAAGCAACTTCAACGGCACGCCGGAAGCTGTTGGCACACAAAGGTTTGTTACCACCACCGCATCATAGCGATCCGGATCGGCCAGCTCATGCACCGCATCGCGGATATCCTCGAACAGCTTGCCGGTCACCAGGCTTTCCGAGTTGAACGGCACATACCCCACCGACCGCCGCGCCCCGTAAAAGTGCGACACGAACGTCAGCCCGTAAACGCAGCAGGCAGAGCCTGACAGCACCGTCGCCACCCGCCGCATCCGCAATCCCACCCGCAATGACCCGAAGGCCGGGCACATCGATTGCGGCTTGTCATGCGGCCCCTGCGGATAGTCCCGCGCAAACCCGTCCAGCAGTTCAGAATTGCCCGCCGCCCGCGCCGCCGCCTCCATCGTGGCTGCACCCGCATGGCAGCCCATGCCGTCAACCGCCGACGGCGGCAGGGCTTCGCCCTCGATCACCGGCACCGTCCGGCCATCATATGTGGCTTCACCGCTCACTTGGCACCCTTCAGGCGGGCCAGGGCTTCGTCCAGTTTGCGCAGGGTTTCCAGATCAAGCATTGTCATACACCACTTCCAGGGATGCCTTGACCACAGCGTTCTTGCCGCGCATGTCCGCATCGGTTGCAGGTGTCAGCACGAAATCCTTGCCGGTGGTTTCCGCATCGAACAGGTTCAGCAGACCGTCCTGCGTCAGGGGTGCGGGCCGCACCGGCGGGGCAATCGCCACCGCTTCGCCCAACGAAGCAAAGAGCGGACCCCACTCGCTGTCATAGCTGCCAACGATTTGATAATTCGCCGATTTCTTGCGCAGGTCATCGTTCTGCGGAATCGCCGCCAGGACCGGAATGCCAACGGCTTCGGCAAAGGCCGCAGCCTCACCCGTCCCATCATCCTTGTTGATGACCAGCCCCGCGATGCCGACATTCCCGCCCAGTTTGCGGAAATATTCCACCGCCGAACACACGTTGTTCGCCACATACAAGGACTGCAAATCGTTCGACGCGACCAGGATCACCTTCTGCGCCATGTCGCGCGCAATCGGCAGGCCGAACCCGCCGCAGACCACATCACCCAGGAAATCCAAGAGCACATAGTCGAAGTCCCAGTCATGGAACCCCAGCTTTTCCAGTAGTTCGAACCCGTGAATGATCCCGCGCCCACCACAGCCCCGGCCGACTTCCGGCCCGCCCAGTTCCATCGCAAACACGCCGCCGCGCTTGAAGCAGACATCGCCGATCTTCACCTCTTCCCCCGCCAGTTTCTTCTTGGTCGAGGTTTCGATGATCGTGGGGCAGGCCTTGCCGCCGAACAAAAGCGACGTGGTATCCGATTTCGGATCGCACCCGATCAGCAGCACCCTTTTGCCCATCTCGGCCATCATGTGGCTCAGGTTCGCCAGCGTGAACGACTTGCCGATCCCGCCTTTGCCATAGATCGCGATGATCTGCGTCTTTTTCGTGGGCTCCCCCTGCGGGATCTCAAGGCTCGGTTCCTGATTGGCCTCGTCACGCAGACGGGCGTCAAAATCCTTCAGGTTAGGGACGTCATTCATGCCGTGGCCTTCCAATCGAGGATCATTTTCAAACAGTCAGGGTCGGTGAACGCGGTCGCATAGGCCGCTGTCGCATCCACCGCAGAGGCCGTATGCGTAATCAGACCCGCCAGGCTTAGCGCCCCGGATTCGACCATGGTGCGCGTCGCGACCATGTCATCCGCATTCCATTCCGACGCGATGCGGAACCGCGCCTCCTTCATGAAGGCGGGCGGAAAGGTGAAGGCCACAGGTTCGGTGTAAAATCCGGCCAGCACGATCTCGCCGCCCTTCGCCAGACGCCGCACCAGCACGTCAAGCAGCGCATTGGCCCCCGACGCATCATAGATCGCCCGGTAGTCGCGCCGCGTATCCGTCTCGGGGTCGATCACATCATAACCCACGGCCCCCATCCGCCGCACCGGGTTGGTCTCCCAGACCACGGGGCATCCACCTGCCGCAATTGTCAGCCGTGCCAGCAACCGGCCCAGCGTGCCATGTCCCACAATCAGATCGGGCAGCGCCGTATTGAACCCCGCAATCGCATGCCGCGCCGTCGCCGCCAGGGCCAGCAGCGCACCTTCCGCCTGCAGCCCTGCATCGATTCGCGTGATCCGCGACGCCGCCGTCACCAGATGCCGCGACGCCGCCCCGAACAGGCCGCGCACATTGTCGGCAAAACAATTGGCACCGGGCACGAATACCCGGTCGCCCACCCGAAAGCCCGTCTCGGGTGCCGCCTCGACGACTTCGCCCGCCGCCTCGTATCCGGGCACCAGCGGATAGCCCATGCCCGGAAAGGGCGGCATCGTCCCGGCCCAGAACAGCTTTTCCGTGCCCGTCGAAATACCGGAATGCGCAATCTCAACCACCACATCACCCGCGCCCGGCGGCAACAGGCCAAGGCTTTGCAACCCCAGCTCCCTCGGCCCTGACAAGATGACGGCAGTTGTGTGCACGTGGGTCCCCTCTGATGTTTCCCGCGCCCTCATCTGTGTGAGAGTCTGCTTGCGGGTCAGTAGTGTAACTTTAATCTTACAAAGCAAACTGTCAATCAAATTAGACAGTTCATCCTCATCCCTTTGTGGCGACAACCACGCTGGTGACAAAGGGCCTGAAACCGGGGCGCACCGAAATCTGCGAAAAGCCCGCATTGCGCAGCATTTCCGCGATTTCGGCCGCTGATCGCGTGCGCCCCGTCTGCATCGCCAAGGTGTAAAGCGCAAAGTACACATCGGTCGCAGGGTCGGGCCGCGCGCCCCCCGACATCGGTTCCGACACGATCAGCCGCCCCCCCGGCGGCAGGCTGGCGTAAATCTTTGACAAAAGGGCCAAAACCGTCGAATCAGCATGGTCATACAACACCCGCACCAGGCTGATCGCATCCGGCCCCTGCGGCAACGGATCATCCCGGAAACTGCCCCCCTGCACCGTCACGCGCGGCCCCAGGCCCCGCGCGCCCGCAACCACCGCAGGCAGGTCAAACAGCGTCATGTCCAGATGCGGATGCGCCGCCCCCACCGCGCGCAGAAACGCGCCCGTCCCGCCCCCCACATCCATCAGATGCCGGATGCCGCGAAAATCCACCAACCCCAGCGTGTCGGTCGCAACCAACCCCTGACTGTCCGCCATCAACCCCGAATACAGCGCTGTCACCGCAGGGTCCGTTGCCCCGCCCGCGCCAAACACATAGGGCCAGAACTGCGCCAGCGCCGTCGGTGCATCGCCACGCAACAGCGCCACGGGATCGGCCAGATCGCGGTAGAACGCCCCGTGGTGGCGCACCATCGCCTCCAGCCCCGGCACGGTCAGGAACGCGGCCCCGCGGGATGACAGATGCCACTGCCCGCGCCTGTGGTGCAGCAGCCGCATCGCCGCCCCCGCCTGCAAAAGGATGCACATCCGCTCAGCGGCCAGATCACTTCGCCGCGCCAGCGCATCAGATGTCGCTGGCCCCTCTGCCAGACTGTGCAGCACACGCAATTCCACCAAAGCGAGCAAAGCCTGGCTCTGCGCAAAGCCCGACACGATGGAAAACAGTGCCCGCCCTTCGGCCCGCGCGATATGCTTCAATCCCGGAATACGTGCGCAAATCGCATGAAATCGCGGCGATGATGCCAGCCGAGCCGCAAGGCCAAGGCCCGCCCGCCGGGGTGCAGGCTGCCCCCCGATGGGCACGTCAGCCACCTTACCTGCCCGCCCGCGCGCGCTGTGGCGTCAGGTTCACCGGTGTCATCTTCTGGGCGTAAGCCCGCACCATCTGCGCCAGCATCGCCTCGCCGGGGCAGGACGGGATGGATGAGATCGCGCCACCCAGAATATCTTTCAGATGGGCAACCGCCCCCGGAATGCCCAGCGCACTCACCGCATTGGGCCGCCCGTGCAGCGCATCCTGCCCGGCAGGTTTGCCCATCTGTTCCGCCGTTTCCAGCGCGTCACGCAGATCGTCGGCCACCTGAAACGCCTCGCCGATCCGCGCGCCCAGTTCTTCCCAGGGTTCCGCCTCCTGCCCCGCCGCGATCGCCCCCATCTGCGTCGCCGCAATGAACAGGGCACCCGTCTTGGCCCGGTGATACGCCGCAAGGTTGACCTGCGTCTCGCTTTCCCAGCCCTGTCCCGCGCAGATGCCAAACGGCATGCCCGTGCGTTTCGCCAGCACCTGAATCAGCTGCAATGCCCGCCCCGGCATATCGCCCGCCGCCTGTGCCAGCACTTCGAATGCCAGAATAATCAGACTGTCCCCCGTCAGCACCGCCAAAGGCTCGCCATAGGCGCGATGTACCGTCGCCTTGCCGCGCCGGATATCCGCGTCATCGAATGCAGGCAGATCGTCATGCACCAGGCTCGCACAGTGGATCAGCTCCAGCGCCGCTGCCGCCGCATCCGACAGCGCGGGCCGGTCGTCCCGGCAGGCCATCGCCACCGACAACAGGATCGTGGGCCGGATCCGCGCCCCCCCCGGCAAGACCGCATAGGGCAGCGCTGCCGCAAGGCGCGGCGGGGCCACTCCGCCCCCTGCCATGGCAAGCGCCCGCGTTACCGCCACATCAATCCGCTGGTTCATTGGCATCGGGGACGCCCCTTTGATGGCCCTGTTCTGTCCAATCTGGCACCGCATCCCGCATCTGTAAATCTATTCTTACAGAAATGTGTAAATTATACTGGACACTTTCTCCCACGCGCGCATCATAAGCGGATGAAGACGCCCGACCCGGCCCCAGACGCAGCCATCATCATCGGTGCAGGCTTTGGCGGCCTTGCCGCTGCCATCCGGCTGGCCGCCGCAGGCATGGCCGTGACCCTGATCGATTCGCACGGGGCCGTGGGCGGCAAAGCCCGTGCCATCCCGTCATCCGCAGGCCCGGTCGATACCGGACCCACCGTGCTGACCATGCGGCATGTCTTTGACGATCTTTTTGCGCTGGCAGGCGAAACCGTTGACGACCACATCAGGCTGATCCCCCAACCCACCCTTGCCCGGCATTTCTGGCCCAATGGCTCAACCCTTGATCTGCACACCGACCGCGCGGCCAATATCGCCGCCATCACCGCCTTCGCAGGTGACCGCGAGGCCCGCGCCTTCGCCCGTTTCGACAGCCTCGCCGAAAAGCTGCGCCGCGCTTTTGACGCACCCGTCATGCAAGGCCCGCGCCCTGATCTGCCCGCCATTGCAAAGGCCGCCCTGACCACGCCCACGATCTGGCCCGCCCTGATCCCCGGCATGACGCTGACCCGCCTGCTCTCCCTCTATTTCCGCGACCCGCGCCTGCGCCAGCTGTTTGCGCGCTATGCCACTTATGTCGGCGGTCGCCCCGGCCATTCCCCTGCCGTGTTGTCCGTTATCTGGCGGGCCGAGGCGC
>JAAFHS010000211.1 GCA_013298485.1 Rhodobacterales bacterium | reverse complement strand
CATGATCAAGGGCAGTTGCACGGACGGACGTTTCAGGGCCGCATTGGCCGCGCCCTCATCGCCCTTGGCAGGCAGCCACAGCGCCCGGATGTCATAGTCGAGCATGGGCTGCAGGATCGCCAGACCCTGATCCATCCAGTCGGCAAAGACCGGTTCGGTTTCATACAGATCCCGCGCCATGCCCGCATATTGCGCGCCACCACCGGGGAACATGAAGACGACGTCTGGGTCATCACCCAGATGATCATGGGTGAACACGCGGCGCGGATCGTTGCTGTCAAGCATCTCTGCCGCCTCAGTCGCCGATCCCGCCACCAGCACGCGACGCTTTTCAAAGGCGTGGCGGCCCTCTTTCAGGGTCCATGCGATATCGGCCAGCGGGTCATCCGTGCCGCGCAGATGGGCTGTCAGCCGCCCTGCCGCCGCATCCAGCGCACCGCGCGATTTGGCCGACAGGACGATGGGCTGGAACGGCCAGTCGCTGGCCCCCGACGCCGCGCGCACCGGGGCCTCTTGCAGCACGACATGGGCATTGGTGCCGCCGACGCCAAGGCTGTTCACCCCCGCCCGCCGGGGGCCGCCCGCCTGCCATGGGGTCAGGCACGCGTTCACCCGGAACGGTGAGGTTTCAAAATCAATCGACGGGTTCGGGCTGTCATAGCCCAGCGACGGCGGCAGTTCACGGTGATGCAGTGCAAGGCTCGTCTTGATCAGGCTCGCCACCCCCGCCGCCGTATCCAGATGCCCGATATTGGTTTTCACCGACCCGATGCGGCAGGTTCCTACCGCATCGGTCGTTTCGCGAAACGCCTGCGTCAGGGCGGCAACCTCGATCGGGTCGCCCAGATAGGTGCCCGTGCCGTGGCATTCGACATAAGACACGGTATCGGCGGTGACGCCTGCCACCGCCTGTGCTTCGGCGATGCAGGCGGCCTGCCCGTCTACCGATGGGGCCAGATACCCGGCCTTGGCCGCACCGTCATTGTTGACCGCAGAGCCTTTGATCACCGCCCAGATATGATCGCCATCGGCAATCGCATCCGCCAGACGCCGCAGCACCACGCAACCCGCGCCCGACCCGAACACCGTGCCCTGCGCCCGCGCGTCAAAGGCATGGCAATGGCCATCGGGCGACAGGATCTCGCCTTCGGTGAACAGATAGCCGCGTGCGTGGGGCAGTTCGATGGTCACCCCGCCCGCCAGTGCCATGTCGCATTCGCCGTTCAGCAGGGCCTGGGTCGCATAATGCACGGCCACCAGCGAAGTGGAGCAGGCCGTCTGCACAGTCACGCTGGGCCCCTTCAGATCGAAGATATGGCTGACACGCGTCGACAGGAAATCCTTGTCATTGCCGGTATGGCGCAACAGGAACATGCCGGTATCGGCCACGAGGCCGGGGTTGGAACACAGGTTGAAATAGAAATAGCTGCCCATGCCGCAACCCGCATAGACGCCGATGGCACCATCGAACTTTTCCGGCGGGTGGGCCGCGTTTTCCAATGCCTCCCACGCCACCTCCAGGAACTGGCGATGCTGGGGGTCCATGATCGCCGCCTCTTTGGGCGAGAAGCCGAAGAAGTCCGCATCGAAATGTGCGAAATCATCAAGGCTTGCGGCGGCGGGCACATAGTTGGGTTTAGCCATCCGCGCGGGGCTTTCGCCCACCGCCAGCAGCTCTGCCTGCGTCAGCGCCCGGATCGATTCGATCCCGCCGCGCAGATTGGCCCAATAGGTCGCGATGTCCGCCGCACCCGGCAAATGCGCAGCCATCCCGACAATCGCAATGTCAGTGTCGCGGATCATCTCACTTGCAGGTTCGTCACGTGCCATCGCGGCAAATCTCACCTCGGCCGCATCCTGCGCGAATGCCGCAATCTGGCGTAAGGTAAAGCAATTCGACAATGCTGCACAGCCCAAGGGCGGCGGCTGCGGCATCGTCGCGCGCCCGGAACCAATGCCACATTTCCGCCATCATCCCGCCATAAACCCCTGCCGATCAAGGCAAACCACCTACCAATGCCCCGCACCCGTGCCGCGCGCCATGCGGATTTGCGCGTTCAGATACACAATCGCGTCAAAGCCAAAGCCGAACAGCGCCAGCCCCAGCCGTTTGGGGTGCAGCAGACGGCGCGGCGCATAGGTCAGCCGCTGGAACAGGAACCGCAGCGGCACATAAAGATAGGGCAGGCGCGGCAGACGCCGGCGCAGCACATCATGCAGCCAGGTCTCATCCGCCGCGGCACGCGACAGGCCGCGCGCCAGCTGCACCTCGCCTTCCGCCGCAAGATGGCGGAAGACGGCCGCGTTCACCGCCGATCCAACGACCAGACGGGTCTGGCTGCGCACCGCATCAGCCATGCCCCCCGCGGGCGGGCAGAGGTGAAAAAGGTCCGCCGGTCGGTCGATCACCAATGGGTCCTCAGCCGCGGTAAAGCGGTCTGTGACCACCATGGCCCGCAAAAACCCCTCCACCAGCGGCAGCCCGATGGGCAGGATATTGCGCCGCGCCGCAACTGCGGGCATCGCATAAAGCTGCCCGCAGGCTGCTGTCTGCCACGCATCCGGCCCGCCTTTCGACGCATCGGTCAGCCGCAGGAACAGACCCTGCGCCGCTTCCCTGACGGGCTGACTTTCGCGCAGATGCAGATCGGGATGCGCCCGCAATCCATGGATCAGCCGCGACAGGCAATCCGCCGCCGGAAAGCCGATGCCCGCATCGCAGAAGATCAGGATATCCGCATTGCGCCGCGACAGATCATGCACGAAACGGTTCCATGTCTGCGACTTGCCTGCCGCCGTCAGATCATGCACCCGGAACCCCTCGGGCGCCGCCCATTGCGCCCGCGCCACCGTGTCATCATCACAGCCATAGGCCAGCACATGCACCTGCAGATCGATCCCCGCCCCGATCGCCTGATCCCGCAGCGCCTGCATCATGGCCACGATGCGGCCCGCGTCATTGCGGACGAACAGCCCCAGATCAACCCGTGTCACCATCGCTCAGATCACCGTCCGTGACGGGGGGCCTGCATGCAGCCCCCCGCGCCAGAGCGCCGCTTTCGCCCCCCGCCGCGCCCGCGCCAAAGCCTCGGCATAGCCCCAGAGCGCCCCCGCCATCAGCCATGTCAGCGGGATCAGCGTCGCATTGGGCAGCATATCCACCATGTTCACCGCCAATATCAGGGCCAGCCCGCAAGCATAGGGCGACAGGCGCGCGCCATGCTGCACCAGCGCCTCGCGCGCCAGCAGGATCAGGGGCAGCGACAGCAACCCGTACTGCACGATATACCCCATCCAGCCATAGATGCCCAAGGCGATGATCCAGGCCCCGTCCGCAATCGTCCAGGCCTGCCCCGTGACCGGATCAAGGATCAGATTGCGCCCATAGCCGCCCCAGCCGAACCAGGGCCGCTCCTGCGCGCGCGCAAGTAGCGCATCTTCATTATCGAACCGGAACTGCAGCGAATGCGCCCGGTCTGCGCTGATCCCTTGTGCATAGCTGACAAGATCATCCACCGGGATCAGCCCCGCCTCGCGCAGCATCGGATAGATCATCACCACCACCGCCAGCCCCGCCGCCAACATCACCTGCGCCCGCCGCCCCGCCAGCAGCAGCAGGGGCGCAAGTGCGAGGGCGTAAACCAGCGCGCCTGCACTTTTGCAGATCACCAGCACCGCCAGCAGATACAGCGCCACCACCAGCTGGCGCGGGCGCGCAGGCGCAGGCCCTTCGCGCAGCACGACCAATGCGGCAATCACGCACATCAGCGCAAAGAACGCGACCCACAGGCCATGCGGCAGAAACACCACCGGGCGATAGCCGCCAAAGCGGATGGTCTGAAAGAAATCATGCTGGAAAAAGCCGTAGACCCAGACGTTGATCTGCGGCGACAGCCGCGATTCCAGCAGCATCGGCAGCGAATAGGCCAGCCCGGCCGCAATCAGCGCCAGCATCAGCGCGCGCATGGCCGCAGGCGTGGCCAGATACCGCCGCGCCAGAAAGAACGGCAGCAGCGCAATCGCCTGATTGGTCACGGCAGCGACCGAATCGTAGATACGCAGGCCCGGCAGATCGCCCGCCACAATCGGAACCGGATCGGGGTTCGTCAGCACGGTGGCAAAGGGGCTGACCACGAACATCACCAGAAACCCCCGCCCCATCCAGTTGTCAGGCAGCACCGGGATACGGTCCTTCAGCAGGACCACTGCAAGGGCCAGCGCGGCCAGCGACGGGATCGAATACTTGTCCAGATCGGGCACCACCGGCAGGTTGAATGACGCCACCGGCGGCAGCACCAGATAGCCCGCCAGCAGCGTCCAGATCAGTGCGCGTGCCGGGTCCAGCCGGGTAAAGAGCCCATAGGCCACCAGCGGCCACAGGCCGAGCATCAGGTAGGCAAAGGCATTCGGATCGGCCAAGGCGGGGCACCTTCGGGGGCTTCGGACGCGCAGGCATTGCACGGGTCTGGGGCGATTATAGGGCAAGGGCGGTGCGGTATACCAGACAGCGGGCGGTCCGGAAACGCGCTGTTGATCGGTATTCGCTGCAGCAGGGGCAGGCAAGCGCGATCAGCAATGCTAGAAGGCCTGCCAAAGACAGGATGCCAAAAGACCATGCAGTTCAGCTTTGCGACCGCCACGATCACCGTCAATCTGCCTGACCGCGCGGCGTTGGCGGCGGCCGTCGACCGGGCCTTGCGGGCGAAGGCGGGCTTTGCGCTGGCCACGATCAACCTCGACCATCTGGTGAAACTGCGGGCCTCCACCGCATTTCAGGCGGCTTATGCCGCGCAGACGATGGTCGTGGCGGATGGCAACCCGATTGTCTGGCTGTCGCGCCTTGCCCGCCGCCCCGTGACTCTGGTGCCGGGGTCCGACATGGTGCTGCCGCTTGCACAACTGGCCGCACATGCCGGGGCGAGCGTCGCACTGCTCGGATCATCCGACGCATCGCTCGCCGCTGCGGCATCGCGGTTGCAGGCGCTAGTGCCGGGCCTGCGGATACCGCTTCGCATCGCCCCGCCCTACGGGTTTGATCCGACAGGCCCCCTTGCCCGCGATATCCTGGCGCGCCTGCAGGCGGATGGCATCGGTCTGTGCTTCATCGCGCTTGGCGCGCCCAAGCAGGAACATCTTGCTGCCCTTGGCCGCGCACTCGCCCCCGATGTCGGCTTTGCAAGTATCGGCGCGGGCCTTGATTTTCTGGCCGGATCGCAGACCCGCGCCCCCGCTTTGGTGCGCGCCATCGCCATGGAATGGCTGTGGCGCGCCCTGTCCAGCCCGCGCCGCATGATCCCGCGCTATGCCGCCTGTGCCGCGATCCTGCCCGCGCAGATCATGGCCGCCCTTCGCCTCAGGCGGTCTGGTGGCGGGTAGGATGGGCAATCTGCCCATCGCTCATTTATATTCAATCAACCCCGCCCCGCGCCCGCGCCATCGCCCCGCATAGAACCGCAAGGCCCCCTGCGCCT
>JAAFHS010000210.1:4776-5483 GCA_013298485.1 Rhodobacterales bacterium | reverse complement strand
CTGATGAGTGCGGATGCCGAAGGGATCATTCCGGACTCCGGCTCGTTCTCGCGCCGCAGGCTGATCCAGGCGGCGGGCATCCCGGGTGTTTCGGACTATGCCGAGGTCTATCTGAGCACGGTCACCTGGACCAAGCCGTCGGACGGGACGTTGGGGCAGATTGCGGTTTTTGGCGTGCCGACAGATGTGCGGGTCTTTGCCAACCCGGCCCTGGATGCGCAGATGGCGGCATTGCGGATACCCGGAACATTCCTGCTGGATGAAGGGTCGCGCGGCGATTATTCGGCGTTCTTTGCGCAGATCGCAGCGGGGGCCGAACCGACGGCCAAGATGGCGGGTGAAACAGTAACGGCGATCGGCACCTTTCGCTTTGGTGCCAGTTTCGGCACCGAAGCCATCGCCATCGTTTCGCGTGAGACATTTGCCCAGCTTGTACCTGCGCAGCAGCCGGGGGTCATCAACATGGGCCTGATCCGCCTGGAGCCGGGCCATGACGCGGATGTCATGGCAGCGCTGATGACAACGGCGATTGATGCGGCCGAGGTCAAGGTCTGGACGATGCCGGGTTTCATCCAGCTGACGCGCGATTTCATCCGCGTCAACAGCCCGATTTCGACGGTCTTCACCTTTGGCGTCATTGTCGGGCTGTTCGTGGGGGCGGTGATCGTGGTGCAGATCCTGACCAGCGATGTGCAGGATCATCTGTC
>JAAFHS010000210.1:0-4766 GCA_013298485.1 Rhodobacterales bacterium | reverse complement strand
GGTTCAAGAACAGCTATCTGTTGGGCATTGTCTACGAACAATCCGCCATCCTGACCCTTGCGGGGTTTCTGCCGGGGCTGCTGCTGTCGCTGCTGCTGTACAATGTCGTCGGTGCGGCGGTGGCGATGGATATGGTCATGACGATGGACCGGGTCATCCTTGTTTTTCTGCTGACTGCGCTGATGTGCGCGGTGGCGGGCACGATCGCGATGCGCCGCATCTATAGTGCCGATCCTGCCGAGGTGTTCTGATGGCCGATATCGCCATCGAGATCAGCCATCTGAACCATTGGTTCGGCGCGGGCGAGGCGCGCCGGATGGTGCTGCGCGACCTTGGCCTTTCGGTCGTGCGCGGGCAGACGACGTTTCTGATGGGCCCCTCGGGGTGCGGCAAGACCACGCTGCTGACGCTGGTGGGTGCGTTGCGGTCCGTCATGGAGGGGTCGGTCAGGGTTCTGGGGCAGGAACTTCGGGGTGCGGACGAGGCGATGATGGTCGAGACCCGCCGCCGCATCGGCTTTGTCTTTCAGCATCACAATCTGCACCGCAGCCTGACAGTGCTGCAGAACGTGCGGATGGGGTTGGAGGTCAAGGGGCAGGCGGGTGCGCGTGATGCCACCGACCGCTGCATGGCGGTGATCACGGCGGTCGGCCTCGCCGATCATGCGCAGAAGTATCAGGATCAGATTTCGGGGGGCCAGAAACAGCGTGCCGCGATTGCGCGCGCGCTGGTGGGGCAGCCCGATCTGTTGCTGGCGGATGAACCGACGGCGGCCCTGGACAGCAAGACCGGCCGTGACGTGATCGAACTGATGCAGCAACTGGCGGCCGCGCGGGGCATGACCGTGCTGATGGTCACGCATGACAACCGCATTCTCGATATCGCCGACCGCATTGTCGAGATGGAGGATGGGCGCATCCTGCCGGAAGCGGACGGACGACCTGCTGCGGCGCAGAGATCGGTCCGTCCCTTTGCCGGTCAGAACAGCAGTTTATAGGTGTTCCCGTTGGTATCGGTCGCACTGCCGGTGCCCGAATTGGTGCCGCTGCCCATCACGAGCGAGCCTTCAGTGCGGGTGTTCTGACGACCGCAGATACCGCGCAGGGCGAAAACACTTGCTTGGCGGGCGAAATCCGCTGATCGTGGCGGCAAAGGGCAGGCCACTTGGGGAATGTCGGGTTTGAGATTTCCAAACCAGAATCTTGGTTTACCGTCCCGGCAGGGTTTTAGTGGTGACGAATGCTGCAGTTGCGCGAAAAAGGATATGATGAGGCAAAGTTCGTCGTGAGCGGTACAAGACCATTATCCGTGCTTCCTACTGCTTTATTCCTGATCCTGATCGTGCCGTTTTTCGGGTTGCTGGCGTGGCTGTCAGCGTCCGACATGACGTGGGAAGATGGCGGACGAGATATCTGGCAACATGCAGCCGCTTTGCGGGCGCTGATCGAAAACCCCTTCGAACCTGCCAATCCGTTTGTCGTCACCGATAGTGGATCGCGCCATTTTCATCCCTTGTGGGTGGGTGCCGCGATCATGGCACGGCTCTTCGTTCTTGACGAATGGGCCATACTGACCGTGGCAAGCTATCTGTCATTGGTCATTTTGGGGACGGGTATCTTTGTGTTTGCGCGCAGCATACACCCGTCGCCCTGGTCGCCGGTGGCTGTGTTTTTGTGTCTGATGTCGACCTGGTTCGTACCGATTCAGCATACCGGATTTCATTCACCCTCCACCCTTATCTATGCGGCGGCTTATCCGGCAACTTACATGATCGGTTTGAGCTTGATTTTATGGGCGTTGACGCTGCGTGCGCTTGAGAATGCGACGGTCGCAATCTGGGTATTTCCACTTTCGGCCTTCATGTTCGCAACCCATCAGCTGGGCGCTGTCATTGGATTTGTCGGTGCGGGGTGTCTTGCCCTGGCATGGGCTCGCGGCACATGGAGAGCGTCAAATCTGATCATCGCGGCAATGCTGTCGGGCATTGCGGTAACGGCGTTGTGGCCGTATCACAACCCGATCGGGATTGTCCTGCGACCCGGCAATTCAGACTGGGCGGGCGGTCCCGACTTTTACGGTGACGTTTATCTGACCGCAGCCCTTGTGCCATCTTCGATCGGGATACTGGGTCTTATCAAGCCGAAGTACCGGGCGTTAGGTTGCGCGCTGGCTGCGTATCTTGGCATTTATCTGATGGGGTTGACCGGGTTTCAACTGGCCGGTCGATTTCTTATGCCGATCACGCTGATCCTCCAGATTGGCATGGCCGTCTACATTCTGGATATCATCGATGCCAAGCATGGCCAACGCGGCCTGAAGGTGCTGGTTGGGCTTTTGGGCACATCCATTGCGTGCTTTCATGTGCTTTTTCCGACGGATTTGGGTATTCACAAGGCGGATGACCGGCTTGCTGCGGCAAACTTGTACGTTGCGGCGCAGCATTTGACCCAAGACATCCCCGACGATCAACAGGTCGGTGCAAGCCGCTTCGTCGTCTGGCCCGTCGTCGCGACAGGGCAGAGGGTGCTTTCCGTGCCCTGGCCGGAACCACTCATCCCCGATCTTGCCGCGCGGCAGGCTGCAACGGCTGCGCTGTTCGCCGCTGACCTGCCTGCCGATGACCGGATCGCGTTGGCCCGCGCGCACGGTGTGCGCAGTCTGATTGCGATCAAGGATTTGTTGCCCGAGGCAATCCTGAGCGCATTGCGAGATCAGGCCGTCGCTATATCGACGTCCGGACAATTGATCAGGTTTGATCTTTACAACTAGGTAGTGATGGCAGGATCGATCCGCCTGTGACCGGTCAGCGAATGCGGCACCGCTGGCCGGTGGCGCGCCATCAGGCCAGCGTAGCGGAGGATATCGCCGCCCCACCGGTGGCCACGATACGGCCATCGACGATCAGTCCCACGCGGTGGCAAAGCTCCCGCACCAGCTGCAGATCAATCCCGGGAGTTTGGAGTTGGGTCGCAGGGCTGAGACTTCGATCTGCTTTGAAATCTGTGGCCTCGCCCCATGTGGCAGGGGTCTGTTGCGCCCGTTGGGGCAGCGTTTGGGGCATCAGAACAGCAGCTTGTAGGTGTTCCCGTTGGTATCGGTCGCACTGCCGGTGCCCGAATTGGTGCCGCTGCCCATCACGAACGAGCCTTCGATCCGGGTGTTGTCGGTGCAGATCGCGTAAATCTCGCCCCGGTTCACGCCGGGCACGACCTCGGCAGTGTTTGACAATTCCACCCCCGGGCGGCGCAGGCTGAGGTTCAGGCCACGGGTCCGCGAGACGGTGCGGGGGGCCACGGCGGACCATGTGCCCTCACACCGCGTGCGGTCGGGCAGGCGGAAGGTGAGTGCGCCCGAGGTGCTGGTGGGATTTGCGGCCTGCATCACGATCACGGGCGGTGGCGCCAGGGCAGCCAGCGGCCCGTCAACCGGAAACAGGCGCATTTCGCCGGATGTGGTGCAGCCCACAAGGGCCGCGACGCTGATGAGGGCAAGGGAGCGGAGGCGCATCGCATGTTCCCATCGGACGGCGCGGGGTGATGGCTGGGGCGCCAGGATTCGAACCTGGGAATGTCGGTACCAAAAACCGATGCCTTACCACTTGGCGACGCCCCAACTGCGGCGGTGTTTAGCGAAGGGGCGGAAAGCCTGCAAGGGGGAAGTGACGGAATTTTCAGGGCGTTGCCGGGCGGTCAGTTTGGCGATAGGTCACGGGGATGCAGGTGGATGTGGTCATCTTGGGTGCGGGGGCCGCAGGCCTGTTCGCGGGGATCGAGGCGGCGCGGCGCGGGCGGCGGGTGCTGGTGATCGATCATGCCAAAACGCCGGGTGAAAAAATCCGCATTTCGGGCGGGGGGCGGTGCAATTTCACCAATCTGGGGGTGGAGGGGGCGCGGTTCATCTCGGGCAATCCGCGGTTCGCACTGTCGGCGCTGAAGCGGTATACGCAGTGGGATTTCGTGGCGCGGATGGATGCCTGGGGGATCGCCTGGCATGAAAAGACGCTGGGGCAGTTGTTCTGCGACGGGCCTGCCACACAGGTGGTGGCGGCGCTGACGGATGATCTGGCGCGCGCGGGGGGCATGTTATGGACGGATTGCGCGCTTGGCGCGGTGCGGCCGGGGTTCACGGTGGACACGGCGCGGGGCGAGGTCAGGGCGGCAGCGGTGATCGTGGCGACGGGGGGCAAGTCGATCCCCAAGATGGGGGCGACGGGCTATGGCTACCGCGTGGCCGAGGCGTTCGGGCTGCCGCTGGTGGAGACGCGCCCGGGGCTGGTGCCGCTGACGCTGGCGGAGCAGGAACTGGACCGGGTCAAGCCGCTGGCAGGCGTGGCGGTCACGGGGCGTGTTGCGGCAGGGCGGGTGGGGTTCGATGAGGCGGTGCTGTTCACGCACCGGGGGCTGTCGGGGCCTGCAGTGCTGCAGGCGTCAAGCTATTGGCGCGAGGGGGAGGCGGTGACCCTGGACCTTGCGCGCGGGGGCGATGTGGGCGCGATGCTGCGGGACCTGCGGGCCGCCGCGGGCCGGATCGCGGTGCGCACGGCGCTGGCGCGGGTGCTGCCCGAGCGGCTGGCGCGGTTCGTGGAGGAGAGTGCGGGGGTGGCGGGCACGCTGGCGGACCAGTCGAACGCGATGATCGACCGGATCGCGGGGCTGGTGCATCGCTGGCAGATCATGCCGGTGGGATCGGAAGGCTACCGGACGGCAGAGGTGACGCTGGGGGGCGTGGATACGGACGCGCTGGATGCGCGGACGATGCAGGCCAAG
>JAAFHS010000021.1 GCA_013298485.1 Rhodobacterales bacterium | reverse complement strand
ATGCCGCCGACCAACCCCGCGGCGATGATGGTGGGGGTGACACGGGGATCGTCGCCCATCACGCGTGCGGCGGCGACATAGAAGCCGGGAAAGAAAAGCCCGGCGCAGGCACCCATCGCGACAAAGAAAATCGGCGCGTTCAGGGTGGCGGCCCCGAGTGCCATGACGGCGGTACCGACGATGGCGATCAGATAGGGGGTGAACGGGCCCACCCGATGCGCCACGAAGATCAGGGCGATGCGGGACGCCAGAAACATCACGAAAAATCCGGACAGCAGCTGGCCTGCGGGATCTTCGGCCACGCCCGTGGCAATCAGGGCGGTGGGGCCAAGGCCGATGAGTGCGGCCTCGATCCCGATGCCGAGGGCGGCAAAGCTCATCAGGCCAAAGCGCGGATTGAACCGGCCCGTCACGCGCTGCGGCACATGGGCGTCACGGGGCAGGAACAGGCTGGCGACAAAGATCAGGGCGGCGATGATGGCAACACCACCGAAGCTGAGCGCGGGCCTGCTGCCCAAGGCGACGAAGATCAGGGGGGCGGCAATCGCACCACCTGCAAAAGCGGCATTGATGAGGCTGAGCATGGCAGGCCCACGCGCGCCGAAGGCCCGCAGGATGCGGGGGTTGAAAACGACCGTGGCAATCCCGTAGCCCGCCCCGAAGGTCAGCGCGCCGATGATGGTGCCCGCATAGCCCGGTCCGGCCATGACCACGGCGGCGCCAGCGGCCATCAGGCCGAGGCAATGCGCGGGGCCGATAAAGGCGCCGCGCAGATACATGGCAGCGACGCCGAGGGCGCAGCCGATCCAATGCGCCGACACCAGCAGGCCTGCGGTGCCTTCGGTCAGCGACAGGTTGCGCTGAAACGCGGGCAGGGCGGGGCCATAGATCGACTGACCTGCGCCCATCATCACAAAGCTGGTGAAGCCCACCAGAAGCAGGGCGGCGTTGGTGCGGGCGGCATATGGCATGGGGAAATCCTGTGTTCGCCCCCCGTGTCCCCCGCCCGTGACGGCATGTCAACGGCTTGCACGGCGGCAGGCTTTGCGGCAGCAAGGGGCTGGACAAGGACAGGTGTCACATGAGCGATTTCGATCTGAACGCATTCCTGCCGTACCAGTTGGCGGTGGCGGCAGCGCATGTGTCGCGCGGATTTGCCGAGCTGTACCGGGCGGAGTTCGGCCTTTCGATCCCGGAATGGCGGGTGCTGGCGCATCTGGCGCAGTCGGGGACGGTATCGGTGCGCGAGATTCAGGCGGCGGCGCGGCTTGAGGCGGCAGGGCTGATCGAAAAGCGCGCGCATGGCACGGACCGGCGGTTGCTGGACATGTCGCTGACGCCGCAGGGGCGGGCGCTGTTTGCGCGGATCGTGCCGATTGCGAAGGCTTATGAGGCGGGCGTGCTGGCGCGGCTGGCGGATGCAGGGGCGTTCCGCGGGGCGCTTAAGGCGGTGACCGGAGGGGAAATTCCGGAAAATTGACGGCTGTCAATTTTTCACTTTATTGAACAAAATCAATGAAAATCAGAAGTTATCCACAGGGTGCGTTAAGACTTCTGAAACATTGCGTGATCGGCATCAGGCCGGATAGCCAAACCGCGCGATAGCCTGCCAGACATCAAGGTTAAGGGCCTGTATCCGCGCGATGGCGGCATCAAGGGATGCCAATTCATCGGCATCGGCGCGGTCCGCGCGGCCGATCCGCAGATCATCCTTGCGGTCGGCAATGCGCATCAGGATCGTGCTGACCGTGCCTTCGGTCGCATCAAAGCTGTAGATGCAGTGGTTGTATTTGTTGCGCAGCGGCGCCTCTTTCTGGAACCGTTGCGTCAGGGCGAGGATCGCCTTGCGCTGATCCGGCGGCGTGCCTGGCAGTTTGGCCAGACGATCCACCAGTTCGAGGCGCGCCCGCGTCGTGTTGACGGTGAGAAAGATGACCATGGCGGCATCCTTGGCCATCCCCCCCAACCCGGCGATGACGTGGATCAGCAGGCTTTCGGTATTGGTCCAGACATAGTTGAGCGTGCCTGTCCGCAGCAAAAGCCCCTGCAGCAACGCATCCGCGTTCGGGGGGGGTGGCATGGGATCGGCGGCCATCACCATCAGGACACCATGCTGTGCCGATAGCGCAGGGCGGCATCCGTGCGGTTGCGCGCACCGAGTTTCGAGATGACATGATGAAGATGCAGCTTCACCGTATGTTCCGACAGATCAAGCCGTTCAGCGATATGCTTGTTCTGAAACCCTTCGGCCACCAGCGCCAGCACTTCGCGTTCGCGCGGTGTCAGCTTGTCCAGTGCATCTGCGACGGTAAGGGCCACCTCAGGCGGGGATGGCTGCGGCGTGTGCTGCGAGAACCCTTCCATCGCCAGCAGGAATTCGGACGGCACAAAGGGATATCCCGTCAGCATCAGCCGCACGATTGTCAGCCAGGATTCGATATTCAGATCCATTGGCAGAAAGCTGATCCCCTTTGGCAGGCCCGCCCGCCCCGCCATCAGATCGGCGAGGCAGCGGACATCCCGGAAGGCGATGGCAACCGCAGCGCGCAGATCCATGCGGATGCCGTTCAGAAGTGCCGCATCCATCTGATCCCACAGGCTGTCATCCACGATGACAAGCTGCGGGCGCAGATCGCCGTCTTCGATGGCTGCGGCCAGATCAACGGGTGCGGGCAGGCGCAGGTAACTGCTGCCTTCGATTTCGGCAGCGATCATGCGGAACAGGCAATCAGGAAACTGAATCTTGGACCCGACGCAGATGATCAGAACAGGTGCGGCATCCTGCGCCGTGGACAGATCGTCATTGCCGGAAAAACGTAAACCTTTGGTCATAATTTCCCCCAGGAAATGGATTGTTCGGTCAATCGTTACGACACCAGACACAGGGAGCAGCGATAAAATAGGCGACACTGAAAACACGTTAACTTTATGTGCATAAGTGTATATCAGAAGGACGCATCGCGAAATAGATCAAACGATCAGGTTTCACTTTTGGGCAGGCCAAAGGTTTTGTATCGCCGCCCGCAGACCCGGTACATAGGGTTAGTCCATTTGATGAAAAGCGAATCCCGTCACCTGATCGAAGGGATGTCGGGGGCCTGTACCCCCTCTGTCGGCGTGTGGCCCTTTACGTGAATTTTGCGTAAATGCGGCAAATTCAAGGCAATGATAATGCAATGAATTCACGCAATGGTTGCAGGTTTAGTCAGAATTGGCGGCTTTGATGCGGCCTTCCCCGGCGTCACAGTCAGGGCGTCGGTGTTTGTATCGGCATGGGGTAAAGAGAATTCAGCCCAAGTTGCTGCCAATGCTTTGAACAGGTCAGATCGCCTGTGGACCAGAGCATGAACAGTTGCGGGCAAAAGCGAATATTGGCGCGTTAACGCGCACTGCATACAACTGTGAATTGCAGAATCGCATGATGATTTCACCCGTGCTGCCACCTGCGCCGACGCAGATGAAACCTGTCCCGTACCATACCACTTGGAAATGATCGGTGGTGATCGGGACCGTCAACACGGAGATCGACCATGAGCAACCGCAACAATCTGAGCTGGATCCCCTATGACCCCTGGGGCAATCAAAGCCAGAACCAGGATCAGGGCCAGGGCCAGGGCCAGCACGAACATCAGGGCCAGGGCCAGCATCAGGGCCAGGGGCAGGACCAGCATCAGTCCAGCTATAACGAATCCGAAAACGCCAACGGCAACGAAAACGGCAATGCCAATGGCAATCTGAACGGAAACGGCAACCTGAACCTGAATGGGAACGGCAACCACAACGGCAATTCCAACGAAAACAGCAACACCAATACGGCGAACAACGCGGCATCGAATGCAGCGTCCAATGCCGCGACGAACACGGCGAACAACACGGCCAATACCAATGTGAACACGACGGTGAACACGACCGTCGATCTGGGCCACTACCTGCCGCAGGACAATGACTTTGCCGATCTTGACCTGAACAACAGCACCGTTGGTGATGTCGTGATGATGCAGGCCGGGGGTGATGCCAGCTATTCCTACTTCTATGATCCGGGCAATGACATGTCGTTCGACGACGTGATGAACGGCGGCATGGGCGGGGAAGGCAATGACACGGGCATGGTGTTCGGCCAGTCCAACACGCTGGAAGACAACGACCATCTGTCGAATGTCAGTCTGTCGAACGACGGTACGTTCGAACAGAACGGCAGTGCCACTGCGAGCCATGCCAAGGCAGGACCGGGCATTGACGCAGGCGGATCGGCAGAAGGCGAAGGTGGCCATGCCTATGCGAATGGCGGGGATTCGGGCAAAGCCGATGCCGATGGCGGGGATTCGTCATCGGGTGCGCTGAACCTCGGGTTGTCGGCAGCCGGGTCTGAAGGTGGGGCCGGTGGTGATGGTGGCGATGCCGGGGCGATTGCCCTTGGGGTCGGGCTGGGCCTTGGCGGCGGCGCTGACGGCGGCGATTCCGGCGATGCCGGGGACGGCGGCGACGGCACGGGCGGTGATGCCGGTGCAATCGGCATAGGCCTTGGGCTGCTGGGTCTGGGTCTGGCCAATGCCGAAGGTGGCAATGGTCATGGCGATGATGGCGGCGACAGCGGCGATGCCGGCAGCGGCGGCGACGGCTATGGCTGGGGCGGCGGCTATGCCGGTGCCGGGGCCCATGGCGGCAAAGGCGGATCGGGGGGTGACTCCGGTGCGGGCAGCCAGAACCAGGGCTATGCTGACGGTGGCTATTCCCATGGCGGGGATGCCTGGGCGGCCAGCGGTGCCGGTGGTGCCGGGGGCTTTGCTGATGCGGGTGTCGGCGTCTGGGGCGGCGACAGCGGCATGTGGGGGTCGCACAACGGCGGCGATGGCATCGTGACAGCCACGTCCAGCGCGGCCAATGACGCGTCGGTCCTGACCTCGGCCTTCAACCAGCACATCACGCTGGGTGCCAACATCCTTGGCAACTCGGTCGATATGACGGTTGTCGGCGGCAACCTGACATCGACCCTGTCGTCGGCAGGCGACGATCTGGGGAACTGAGCGACGCCTGGCCCTGCCTGACCCCTTGGGGATCAGGCGGGGCCATCCGATACCAACGGGCAGCCCGCGCGGGCATTTTCCAGCGCGGGCTGCCCAGTCCGAGGGGCCAATGCGAACCGGCAATTGCGCCCGTTCAGGTTCTGTGGAGGATCATCATGCAAATTGATATGACGACCCAGGAAATCTGGCATTTCATCGGATCATTTCACCAGATCACGGAAGCGGCCAAGGGGCGCGCCAAGTATGACGCCTTCAAGGCCGAGAAGGCGCAGCATGACAATGGCGATCTGGCATTTCAGAACACGCCGTTCAGGGCCCCGTTCAAGGTGGGTGAATTCCAGCCGGGTGTGCGGATCGATGCAACACCGGGCGAAGGTGCGGCCCCGCCGGTGAAGGCGGCAGCGCCCTATTATCCGATCCACGGCCCGGACGGGCAGCTGCCGCCTGCAGGCCCCGTCGCGGATATTGATGGCACGGTCAGGATTGCACCGGGACCGGAGACGTTTGCGTTTTCATTCGTGCTGCCGCCGCCTGCATCGGTGGCGCTGATCTTCGGGCAGGCGAACGTGCTGTCGGATCAGGATATCCAGGTGCAGCATGATTTCGGCATCACCTTCACACCGTTTTCAGATTTCGATGCGCCGCTGGCGGCCCTGCTGGCCAAGGCGGATGCGCTGGATCAGTTGGGGATTTATGACCATCCGGCGGATGTGGCGGCGATCAAGGTGATCGGCCATCAGATTGCGGAAGACATGACGGGCATCACGGCGGGTGAGCATGCCACGGTGCTGGTGGGCGATGATGTGGGCGGCGTGCATATCAACGGGGTCCATGCGGATGCGATGCCGGTGCTGAAGGACCATCTGCCCGACGTGCCGGAGCCTGTGACAGTGCCGCCGGGATCGACCTGGGAAGATCAGGTGACGGCGGAGGCGAATGCGGAGGCGGCCCATATCGCGATCACGGGCGGCAATGCACTAACAAACGAGGTGGTGCTGACGGTGTCATGGCTGGATGCGCCGGTGATGCTGGTGCAGGGCGACTGCATGTCGATCAGCGTGATCAGCCAGATCAACGTGCTGTCGGAATACCTGCATGCAGACGGGGGGGTATGTGCCGCGCCGAGCGAGATGATCAACGCAGCCCTCTATGCCATCACGGCAAACCCTGTGGCGGAAGTCGCGGCGGAAGATGTGGGGCTGTTCCCGACATCCTGGATCATCACGACGTTGCATGCGGACCTGATCGCCTGCAACTGGATGACGCAGGAGAACTTTGTCATCGACCATGATGTGCTGAGCCTGACATGGCAGGGTGCATCAACCTTTCTGCGGCTGGGCGACAACACACTTGTCAACATCGCGGACATTCTGGAGCTGGGGCAGGGCTATGATCTGATCGTGATCGGCGGCGACATGATCAATGTCAGCATGATCCGCCAGATGAATGTGCTGCTGGATGCCGATTGGGTGACCACGGCGGGTGGCAGTGCCACGGTATCGGCCGGGGGCAACCTGTTGTGGAACGGGGCGCAGATCACCGGGTCCGGACAGGACCACATGATGGCGATGGATCAGGGCTATGCCGATCTTGCACATGCCGTGATGACCGGGGCCACAGGGGCGATCCCGCTGTCGCTGACCGATGCCGCGTTTGAAGGGATCGGTACGCTGAACGTGCTTTACATCACCGGCGACTACCTGACGCTGAACCTGATCGATCAGACCAACATTCTGGGCGATGCCGATCAGGTGGCGGCCCTTGCCACCGAGGCGACTTACGCGGGCGGGGCCGAGGTTACGGTGATTTCCGGATCGAACGCGCTGGTCAATCTGGCGACGATCAACACGGTCGGAATGAACAGCGAGATCCATGTGGCGGGCGACACATACTCGGACGCGCTGATCTATCAGGCGAATTTCATTGATGAACATGCGGTCGATCCCTATGCGGCGCAGGGCCCGGTCGCCCTGACATCCGAGGCGGTGCTGTTTCTGGCCGACGGGATGCTGAGCAGTGACGACGCCGCGCCTGCGCATATCGCGGATGCCGGGTTGAACAGTGGACATCTTGATGGGGTCAACGCCGTTCTGGTGTGACGCGGCACCCGAAGGGGGACGGATTGTGAAAGACCTGCCAATTGATGACAAACCCCCGCAATTGCGGTTGCGGGAGGATCAGCGCGTGGATGCAGGCGTGGTCCACAAGCCGCGCTTCACCTTGCGCAATGACGTGCCCGAGGCGGAAACGACGGACGCCCCGCAGGCCCGGATGCAAGGCGACCCGCCCCCCGGGCCGCGTGGGACGCCGCCCGGCAAACCGGGGCCGCGCGGTGATGCCCCCGTACCAGCGCAAGGCGGTGGTGGAGATGGCAGCAAACCCCCGCAGTTCCACCGCCGCGTCGGCCCGACCGATTTTGGCCAAAGCCTTGCGGCAGGTGTGGCCGCGGTGCGGCGCAACCTGATTGCGGTGATGGTGTTCACATTCGCGACCAATATCCTGATCCTCGCGATCCCGATCTATCTGTTCCAGATTTCAGACCGTGTGCTGACCAGCCGGTCGGTTGATACGCTGGTCATGCTGACGCTGGTGATCCTGGGGGCGATTGTCCTGTATGCGGTGTTTGATGCGGTGCGGCGGTTCATCCTGATGCGCACGGCGGTCGAGGTTGCCGTACAACTGGGTGCCCCGATCCTGAGTGCGGCGGCGCGCGCATCATTGCACAGCAACGGGCGTGAATATCAGACATTGGGCGATCTGCAGACGCTGCGGGCGTTTCTGACATCGGGCACGCTGATGTCGTTTCTGGATGTGCCGTTTGCGCCGGTCTTCATTCTGGGGGTGTTTCTGGTGCATCCCGATCTGGGGATGATCGTGATCGTGACGGCCCTGACGCTGTTCCTGATTGCGCTGGTGAACCAGCGGCTGACGGCGCGGCATTTCAACGAGGCTAACGCGCATCAAAGCCGGGCGAACCTGCATCTGGACAGCATGTCGCGCAACAGCCAGATCATCAACGCGCTGGCGATGATCCCCGAGGCCGTGCGTATCTGGGGCAAGGATACCGCGGGATCGTTGAAATCACAGGTCCTGGCGCAGGACCGCAACATCATCATGGCCACCATTTCGCGCGGGGTGCGGCTGCTGACGCAGGTGGTGATGCTGGGCTGGGGCGCGCATCTGGCCATCGCGGGCGAGATTACGGGTGGCATGGTCATCATGTCGTCAATCATCGCGGGCCGCGCGCTGGCCCCGATTGAAGGGGCGATCGAGGGCTGGAACCATTTTGCCATGGCGCAGTCAGCCTATGGTCGCATCGCCACATTGCTGCGCAATTCACCTTTGAACATGGAGCGCCTGCGCCTGCCACGCCCGGAAGGGCGGCTGGATGTGGAACGCCTGCTGTACGTGCCGTTCGGCACCAAGAACGTGGTGCTGAACGGGATCAGTTTCAGCCTGCAGCCGGGCGAGTCGCTGGCGGTGATCGGCAACAGCGGGGCAGGCAAGACGACGCTGGGCAAGATGCTGGTGGGATCACTGATGCCGACATCGGGTTCGGTCAGGCTTGACCTGATGGACCTGCGCAACTGGGATCAGCGGCAGTTCGGGGAAAACGTGGGCTACCTGCCGCAGGACGTGCAGCTGTTTCCGGGCACGATCAAGGAAAACATCGCGCGGATGCGGGCGGATGCGTCGGATGCGCAGATCTTCGAGGCGGCACGTCTGGCCGATGTGCATGACATGATCGCGAACCTGCCGCATGGCTATGAAACCATTGTGGCGGCGGATGGCGCGCCGCTGTCGGGCGGGCAGAAGCAGCGCATCGCACTGGCGCGCGCGTTCTTTGGCGCGCCCCGGTTCCTGGTGCTGGATGAGCCGAATTCGAACCTTGATACCGGGGGCGATCTGGCGCTGGCGCGTGCGGTGGAACGGGCAAAGGCGAGCAAGATCACAGTCGTGGTGATCACGCAGAAGCCAAGCCTTCTGCAGCATGTCGACAAGATCATGCTGCTGGCGGACGGGGCGGTGGCCCTGTTCGGGACGCGCGGCCAAGTGCTGCAGGCGCTGGAAGATCGGCGCAAGGCAGGGCGTCTGCAGGGCAATGGAAAAGGGGTCTGACATGACGCTGCCGGTGATCTATCAGGAACTGGACTGGTATGCGGGCGTGCCCCGGTCGGTGCGCTGGCACAAGATCGTGGGGCTGCTGCTGCTGCTGGGCGGGTTTGGCGGCTTTGGGCTGTGGGCGACGACGGCCCCGCTTGCGGCGGGCCTGATTTCGCAAGGATCGTTCGTGGCCACGGGCAACAACCAGATCGTGCAGCATCTGGAAGGCGGGATCATTGCCGAGATCCTGGTGCATGAAGGCGATCATGTGGTGGAAGGCCAGCCCCTGATGCGGCTGGACCAGACGGCGGCCTATGCGCGGGAGGAGGAGCTGTTTCTGCGCCGCGCACGGCTGGAAGGGATCACGGCGCGTTTGCAGGCGATGGCGGACGGGCGCACGGATATGCCGCTGCCGCCGTTTCTGGCGGAAAACGCAGGGCGTTCGGATGTGGCCGACATCATCGCGAGCCAGCGGCATGCGTTTGATGTGGCGCAACAGAAGCTGGCGATTGATATCACGGTTCTGGAAAACAACGCAGAAGCCTTGAAGTACCGGCTGGAGGGGTTCACGGCGCAGGCGGCATCGGCAGCGGATACGGTGTCGATCATCACCGAGGAGCTGGATGGCAAGTCGAGCCTTCTGGACGAAGGATTGGTGCGGGTGGATGCGGTCAATGCGCTGCGGCGCGGGCTGGCGGAGGGCACGGGACAGCTGGCGCGGCTGGAATCGCAGATCAGCGAGACGCAGCTGATGCTGGATAAAAGCGTGGATCAGGTCGAACAGGCACGCAGCGCCTATCTGAACGAGGCGCTGGAGGAGCTGCAGGTGATGCAGGCGGAACTGGATTCGGTGCGCGAGCAGCACATGTCGGCGCAAAGTGTCAGTGAACGGTCTGAAATCGTGGCACCGGTGGACGGCGTGGTGGTGCAGTTGAAGTACAACACACCCGGCGGGGTGATCGAGCCGGGCAAGGCGATTGCGGAAATCCTGCCGTCGGATGCGGCCCTGATCGTGGAGACGATGGTGAAACGATCCGATATCGACAGCATTCAGGTGGGCCAGACGGCGATGATCCGGCTGGTGGCCTTGAACCAGCGCACGACACCGGTGCTGCAGGGGAAGGTCTTTTACATCTCGGCCGATGCGATCCGGGATCAGGCGACGGGGCAGCAGGCGCAACGCGATGTCTATCTGGCGCGTATCCAGCTGCCCGCCGATGAAATCGCACGCGTGGCGGATTTTCATCCGATGCCGGGGATGCCCGCCGAGGTGATCATCGCCACCAATGAACGCACCTTCCTGCAGTACGTCATCAAGCCGATCGTCGACTCCATGGCGCGGGCGTTCCGCGAACAGTAGGCGCTTGCGTGAAATCTGCGCGAATTCGGGATGTCGGGGGCCATTCCCCTTGCCAGACCCGCAGGGTTTTGTGGCAGCCTGTGAACGTGCGGCCAACCGAAGGGTGATCTGATGTCGACAGGTGATGGCAAGGGTGAGGGCAAAGGCAAGGGCGATGATCCCTACTGGGACACGGCACCAGCCCTGCCGGGCATCGTCGGCAATGCGCGGTGGGAGCTGACGGAGGCCCTGCGCAACGACCGCTTGAACGCGGAACTGGTGGTGCCTGCCTTTGTCAGGCTTAACCTGGACGGCGGGCGCAGGGTTGCCGACATCATCCGGTTTCTGGCCGACAAACCTGATCAATACAGCCTGTCCGACCACGAGATGGATGCGCTGGTGACCGAGGCGGAACTGCCCCGTGAAGGGGCCGATATTCATGCCGTCATCCTGTGCCGTCCCGATGCGGTTGAGACGCCGGAATGGACGGTGCTGCATGTCGGCCCGCCGCAATCGCGCAGCTTTCGCGGCGACGGGGCCTATCGCGGGCGGGTGATCAAGCGCCAGTCGGGGGATCTGTGCCGCACCCCGGTGATGGGCATCGCTGACGACGGGATCGGTTTTCTGCACCGGCGTTTCCGCCGTGCCGATGGCACGACACGGTTCAAGGGGCTGTGGATCATGCACAGCGGTCTGCTCGCGGATGATCCGGGGCCTGTCAGCGGGGCCTCGCCCCTGTTCGGCATCATGCTGACAGAGGGTGACATCAATGCGCGCCTCGCCTCGGGCCGCAGTGAAGAGGCGCTGTACCGGCAGGTGAACAACGGGGTCTTCGGCCCGGCGCCGCACAAAAGCACCAACCATCACACCGCACATGGCACCCATGTTCTGGACCTTGCCGCAGGGGCGGCACCAGGCGAGGATATGGCCGATGTCCCGATCTTCGGGGTGCAGCTGGCCCCCACCAGCATTGGCGATACATCGGGGCGCAGGCTCGACCCCGATATCGTGCTTGCCCTGCGCTGGATCGTGACGCGGGCCTTGCAGATGCCGCAACGCGCGGCCCTTGTCATCAACCTGAGCCTTGGATCGCTGGCAGGACCGCAGGATGGCACAGGCCTGGTGGAGGCGGCAGTGGCCGCAGAAATCGCGCGGTATCATTTCTATTCCCGCCATGCGCCGATCCGGGTGGTGATTGCCTATGGCAATGCGCGCCGCGCCCGCACGGTGGCCCGGACCCGCCTGAAGCCGGGGCAGTCCGTGACGGTGGATTGGCGCATCCTGCCCGATGATGCGACATCCAGCTATCTGGAACTGCGGACCGGCAAGACCCATGGCGGCGACATTGCAATCACGCTGACCCCCCCGGGCGGCGTTCCGGTCTTGGCGCTGCCCGCATTTCCGGCCCCGAATGTGGTCTGGCAGTACCTGACACCGCGCGGGCCTGCCGCCGAGGTTTCGCTGGACCCCGAAGCGCAGTTTGCCAAGACGCTTGTCACTGTTGCGGCCACCGTCGCCGACGCGGGCCTGCCGACAGCGCCGTCCGGCGCATGGACCGTCACGCTGCAGAACACGGGCACCAAGGCCCGCCAGATCAGCATGAAGGTTCAGCGTGACGATACGCCCGCCGGATACCGGCGGATGGGGCGGCAATCCTGGCTGGATCACCCGACGGCCTGGGTGTTTGAACCCGAAACGATGGCCCTGACGATGCCGGGACCGGGCAGCCCGATCACGCGCAAGGGATCAGAGGTAGCCTATAGCGGGCTGTCGCACGCATCGGTCTATTTCGTGGGGGCGGCGCGCCCGGATCCCTTCGTGCAAGGCGGCCACCGGCCATCGCCCTATTCGGCAGAGGGCGATCTGCCGCCGCCCACCAGCCCGGTGCTGTCGGCGCGGTCGGATGCGGGATCGGCGCTGGTTGGCATCCGTGCGGCAGGCGTGCTGACGGGGTCCACGGCGCGCCTGTCGGGGACCAGCATGGCCGCCCCGATGGTGACGCGCAGGCTGTTGCAATGGGCCCTGTCAGGCCAGATGACGGCACAGGTCAGCCCGGTTGCCCCGCACGATCTGGCCGAACTGACGGCGGTGCTGAACGCGCCGCCCCTGCCCGTCGCTGACGTCCGGCTGGGGCGCGGTACGGTTGTGGCATAAGCCGCTATCGGGGGCGGAAGGCCCCCGGCGGGATCAGGACCATTCCGCCACAGCCTGTGCAAACAACTGCGCGACAATATCTGTTGCGGCGGCACCGGGCAGGGTGACCGTCGCCCCGGTATCCCATGCGGGCAGCGCGCTGATCCATCTGTCCAGCGTGAAATCGGTGAGCCAGGCCCCGCCATCCGCAGCCCAGACCGGCATGGTGATGGGTTGCGTCTGGCAGGCGGCGATCACCGCCAGACCGCAGGCGAGGCCCAGAAGCGCGCCATGCGCCGAATCCACCGGGAAATGCACGCCCGCCACAGTGCGGTTATCGGCAATCCGCGCCGCCAGCCGGAAGGGCAGCAGGGCAGGCGAAGTGGCCGCGTTCGGGGCAGCCAATGATGCCAGCACGGCGGCTACGGGGTCTGCCGCACCCGTCCTTGCATGCTCCAATCCCAACAGGATGGTGGCAAAGGCAAAAGCCTCGGTCGCGTGGCCGCTGGGATAGGTGCTGTGGGCCGGTGTTTCGATGATGGGCTGCACTTCGGATGCGAAATCAAACGGGCGGGGCAGCGAGGCATGGAGTTTCAGCCGCATTTCGGGAACCACGACCGCCTCATAAGCCGCCGACAGCAGATGAAGCGTCCAGCGCCGTGCATCGGGGTGCAGGCGGAAATGCGCGCCGTAGAACGACAGCATCTCGCCCATCTGGGCCAGAATCTCGGGCATCCGGTCCGCGCGCAGATCGGATGCCGCCCGTACATGGATAAGTTGGGCCGCCAGCTGCGGCAGGCCCGGTGGCGTCAGGGTGA
>JAAFHS010000209.1:3733-5514 GCA_013298485.1 Rhodobacterales bacterium | reverse complement strand
ATATGGGCCTGCTTCTGGTGTTTTCCGCCCTCGGGTTCATCGCCACCGCCATCATCATCGCCGCCTACCGCGAAGGCGAGGCCGTGATCGTGGCCCCCATGCAGTATTCGCAGATCATCTGGGCCGTGATCTTCGGCGCGTTGTTCTTCAAAGAAAGCCCGGATGGCTGGACTGGTGTCGGATCAGCCGTCATCATCGCCTCGGGCATCTATATCGTGCTGCGCGAAGGCACGGGTCACGTCTCGCGCAACCGCCCCGTCAGCGCCTATAAAAGCCGCCCCGAAACCGGCTATCTACCCCGCCTGATCACCCGCATGCGGGGCTGACGCCCCCCTTGCAAATTGCGTCGCTTGGGTTTAGGTGGCCCCATCGGTCGGAGCGTAGCGCAGTCTGGTAGCGCACCTGCTTCGGGAGCAGGGGGTCGGAGGTTCGAATCCTCTCGCTCCGACCAATTTCCCGCAACACACCCAGCCCCCCGATCAGACTTTGCTGCGTGCAGGCAAGTTCGATCCTGCGCCGTCGTCAAAATGGCGGGCATTCTGGCGTGGAAAGCACAATCGCGGCCCATGTCTGATGAATCGTTGTGGCAGATGATCTGTGCCACTGGCCAAGGCGATAGGCTGTTGCACCCGCCCGATCACGGAATGTTTCAAAAGTGTTAATCCGAAACCGCAAATTTTTTTTAACAATATGATTATAAACATAAAAACTGAAAATTGACAGCTGTCAATTTTCCCCGGAATCCTTCCCAAAGGCCCCCTGCGACCTGCCTTGCCCCCTACGGGCCGGGCGGGTTAGGGTGCGCTGACCCCTGCAGGAGCCTGCCCTATGCCCCCCCGTTTCGCCGCCCCGTCGCCTGCCGCGCGCACCTTGCATGTGGTGGCGCCAGACGCCCTGTCCGATTGGCGTGCCACGCTGCCCGCGCAATGGCAGGCCTGGCTGACCGACACGGGGTTTGAGGCGGGCTTGGGCGATGTGCGTCTGCTGCCTGGCCCGGACGGGGGGGTGGCGGCAGCGGTGGTGGGGCATGGCACGCCCAAGACGCGGGCGCGCAGCCGTTTCGGCATTGCCAAGGCCGCATTGGCCCTGCCTGCCGGGGACTGGCATCTGGCGGGCGATCTGACGGTGGCGCAGGCGACCGAGGCGGCCCTGGGCTGGCTGCTGGCGGGGTATCAGTTCAACCGCTACCGTCCGGGCAAGGCGGACAAGCCGATGGCCATGCTCGTCGCGCCGGATGGCGTGGATGCGCGGCGGATCGAGGTGATGGCGGCGGCGGAATGCCTGACGCGCGATCTGATCAACACGCCCGCCGCCGATATGGGGCCGGAGGAGCTGCAGGCGGCGTTCCTGACTCTGGCCGACAGGTTCGGGGCGGCGACACAGGTGATCACGGGTGATGCGCTGCTGGAGCATAACTTTCCCATGGTCCATGCCGTGGGCCGTGCGGCCACCCGCGCCCCGCGGATCATGTCGTTCCGCTGGGGCGACCGGGGGCCTGCGGTGACGCTGGTGGGCAAGGGGGTGTGCTTTGACACGGGCGGGCTGGACCTGAAGCCGTCGGCGGGCATGCTGCTGATGAAAAAGGACATGGGCGGGGCGGCCACCGTTCTGGGGTTGGCGCAGATGATCATGGAGCTGCACCTGCCGGTGCGGCTGCGGGTGATCGTGCCTGCGGTCGAAAACGCGGTGGCGGGAAATGCGATGCGGCCAAGGGATATTCTGACCAGCCGCAAGGGCCTGACGGTCGAGATCAACAATACGGATGCCGAAGGGCGGCTGAT
>JAAFHS010000209.1:0-3723 GCA_013298485.1 Rhodobacterales bacterium | reverse complement strand
GGGCGGCGCGGGTGGCGGTAGGGCCGGACCTGGCCCCGTTTTTCACCGATGATGACGCCCTGGCGCAGGGCCTGCAGGCGGCATCCGTGGCGGGTTTCGATCCGATCTGGCGCCTGCCGTTCTGGGAGGCGTATGAGCCGCTGATCGAGCCGGGGATTGCCGATCTGGACAACGCGCCATCGGGCGGGTTCGCGGGGGCGATCACGGCAGCCCTGTTCCTGCGCCGGTTTGTCGCCGCGCGCTACGTGCATTTCGACATCTATGGCCACCAGCCGGCAGATGCGCCGGGCCGGCCCAAGGGGGGCGTGGGGCAGGCGGCGCGCGCGATCCTGGGCGCAATTGAAGGGATGACCTGATGGACCGGCGCCTGACGCCTTTTTCGGGCCGCGTGGCGCATCAGTCCCTGCGGGGCCAAGTCAAGGCAGAGGCGTTTGTGCCGGGCGATGCCGCGCACGTACTATGGCCCGTGGTTGCCCTGTGCCGCGCCCCGGACGGGGCGATTGACCGCCAGCTTTTGCGCGGTGATGCCTTTCTGGTGATCGACCGGCAAAGCGGCTGGGCCTTCGGGCAAAGTGACCGTGGCGGCTATTGCGGCTGGGTGCCGGAGGGGGCGGTGGGCGCGGCTGATCTACCGACACACTGGATCAGCGCGCTGTCCACCCATGCCTATGCCGAACCACGCGTCCGGGCGGAACCCTTGTCATGGCTGAGCATGGGCGCGAAGGTGCATGTCAAGGGCGTGACGGGCGTCTGGGCAGATACCGATGAAGGCTTTATCCCGGCGCGCCATCTGCGGGCAATCGGTGATTGGGCGGATGATCCCGTGGCGGTGGCCGAGGCGTTTCTGGGCGTACCCTACCTGTGGGGCGGCAATAGCGTAGCGGGGCTCGACTGTTCGGGTCTGGTGCAGGCCGCCTGGCTGGCTTGCGGGCGCGACTGCCCCGGCGACAGCGATCTGCAGCGCAGTCTGGGGGCGGATTTTGCAGGCGATGCAACCCGCGGCGATCTGATCTTCTGGAAGGGCCATGTGGCGATTGTGGCGGGGCCCGACCGGATCATCCACGCCAACGGCCATACGATGAGCGTGGCTTATGAAGGTCTGGCGGGGGCAATCACGCGCATCGCTGCGGCTGAAGGTCTGGATGTGCTTGCACGCAGGCGGGTCTAGGGCGGCTCACCTTCAATCTGATTCAGATTGAAGGTGAGCCAAGACAAGAACCGCCAGTGAATGTTGCGTGTCGCGTCTGATCGGCTGAACCCGATCAGACGCGACACGCTCTAATCCACGGCGCGGATCAGCTTTGCCTCAAGCACGCGCAGCACGGCGGCCAGATCATGCCCGCGCCGCAGCGTCTGGCCATCCATGCCGACAACGGCATACATCCCCTGCTTTCCGCGCAGGCGGGGGCGCTTTTCGATGCGGTAGAGCGGGTGTTCGGCGGTGCGGCGGAAGACCGAAAACACCGCCATGTCGCGCAGCATGGAAATCCCGTAGTCGCGCCATTCGCCAAGGGCGACCATGCGGCCATAGAGGGTCAGGATGCTGGAGAGTTCGCGCCGGTCAAAACTGACCTGCTCGGGCAGGGACGCGGCAAACGGGATGGGGGGCGGGGTCTGAGCCGTCATCGGGCAAGTGTACTGCCTTCGCCTTTCAAATCAAGTCACGCAATGACCATGATCGCTCCATCCGGGCGCCGCAATTGATGGGCATTGCATCATTCATGCGGGGTGTTGACCCGGCGGGTCGCGGCTTTTTGCCCCCACCCAGTTCGTGGCCCGCGCGGTCCCCGCAGCAAGGAAGGCCCTCGTCCAGGTTGGACGGGGGCTCTTTCTATTGCGCGGTTCAGATCAGCCCATCCGCCAGCCGTATGTGCCCTGTGGTCAGACCGCGCCAGTTGCGTTGCGGCCCGCCCAGGCGCTTTTGTGCGGCCGGGTGATGCGCATCGAGCAGCCCCAGATGGATCAGCACCCCGGTGATCATCGCCTCAGCCGCGCGGGCGTTGCCATCGGCGGTCTTGACGGCGATGCCGAGGCCAAGACTGGGCAGAATGCCCGTGTAGACGCCTTCCGCCCCGGTTTTCAATGCGACGGGCGCTGTCACGGCGCGCATCAGTTCGGTGCAGGCGCGGCCTTCACCCGCGACCAGATCGGGATGCGCATGCATCGCATGGGTCAGGCGATGCATGGCGCGTGCGCGCGCATCGCCATCCGCGGTTGCCACCGCAAAAGCGGCCATCGCACGGGCAAGGCCATGGATCGTGCAGGCATGGTTCGGGGCGGAACAGCCATCAATGCCGAAACCGGGGCTGACCTCACCTGTCACCTCCTGCGTCGCCTGCAAGATCGCCTTTTGCAGGGGATGGTCGATCTCGGTATATTCAGGTCCGGCCTTCATGGCCTTGGTCATCATCAGAAACCCGGTATGTTTGCCCGAGCAGTTGTTGTGAATCTGGCACGGCTTTTCATGCGCCAGAACAAGGCTGTTGCGGGCGTCGGCATCATAGGGCTCGTGCGCGCCGCAGCGCAGATCAGCCTCGGACAAATCCATATCGGCGAGCCAGCGGCTGACCCATTGAGTATGAACCGCTGCCCCCTGATGGCTGGCGCAGGCCAGCGCCACCTGCGCGTCGGACAGGGCGGCACCTGCACCGGATTCCATCAACGGCAGGGCCTGGATCATCTTGCAGGATGACCGCGGATAGATGATCGCCCCCGGATCACCCCAGGCCCGCACAATCTGGCCCGCGCCATTGCAGATGACGGCATGTCCATGATGGATGCTTTCCACGCGGTCACCGCGGATGATTTCGACCATCGGAATGGCATTTTGCATGAATTCCGCCCTCACACATGCGCGATTTTGTGCCCATGGGGCTTTCAACAGCCGCCCCTTTTGCGTTACATGTCGGATATCGGGTAAACAGTGCCCGCGCCACAGGAAAAGCCGCATGAAAAGCGGTGTCCGCAAGGGCGGTGGCGGGGCCGGGGCAATACGCAGCTTGGAGGCTGTTCAGACATGACATTCGCAATCGGGCGCGGGGCTGCAATCGCTGCTTTCGTAGTGACCTTTGGCCATGGTGCCGCGGCGCAGGAATCCACCAACAACGTGGCACAGCTGACGGATTGGAGTGTCTTTACCGACGGTGATCCGAAGGAATGCTGGGGTGTTTCGGCACCAAAGGAATCCACCGCGCAAAAAGACGGCAGCCCGGTACAGGTCAGCCGCAGTGATATTCTGTTGTTCGTGACCTACCGCACCGGCGGCAGCGCAGGCGAGGTGTCCTTTACCGGCGGCTATCCCTTTGCCGAAGGATCGACCGTCAGCATGACGATCGGCGATCAGAAGTTTGATCTGTTCACCGATGGCGAATGGGCCTGGCCCGCATCGCCCGAGGCGGATGCAACGCTGCTGGCAGCGATGCGCGGCGGGCAGGAGGCCACGCTGGTGGCGGTGTCCGCGCGCGGCAATGAGACGACCGATAGGTTCTCCTTACGCGGCTTTACCGCCGCGAATGAAGAGGCGCTGAAGCAATGCCAGTAAGGCCTGTTTTCTGACGTGACGCGCCCCGGTTTGTCCGGGGCGTTTTGTTTTCTGGCAACATGTCCTATATGGGGCGCTGCAAAGCCCCGAGAATCCCGCAGAGCCCCCCATGACCGCGCCGATCACCCAAGACGTCCTGACCATTCCGCGCAAACTGCCCGAGGGCGGGCCCGTGAACATCA
>JAAFHS010000208.1 GCA_013298485.1 Rhodobacterales bacterium | reverse complement strand
CCTTGTGGGCCTTGCCGCCGTGTTCATCGGCTATAACACCCATATCGAAATGGTCAGCGTCGCAGGCATGGCGGAAGAGGCGCGCGCCGCCCTGTCGGGTTTTGCTGCTGTGGTCGCGCATAAATCGGGGGTGGAGATTTCGATCCTGCGGGTCGAAACCTTCCTCGGCGTCTTCATCGGGGCGGTCACCTTTACCGGATCCGTCATCGCCTTTGGCAAACTCGCGGGCCGGGTCGATGGCAAGGCGACCAAACTGCCGGGCGGGCATCTTTTGAACGCTACGGCTGCCGCGATCTCCATCGTGCTGCTGGTGGTCTATCTGCAATCCGGATCGTCGCTTGCGCTGATCGGGATGACCATCGCTGCCCTGTTCATCGGGTATCATCTGATCATGGGCATCGGCGGGGCGGATATGCCCGTCGTCGTGTCGATGCTGAACAGCTATTCCGGCTGGGCCGCCGCCGCCATCGGCTTTTCACTGTCCAATGACCTGCTGATCGTGGTGGGTGCGCTTGTCGGCTCATCCGGCGCCATCCTGAGCTACATCATGTGCAAGGCGATGAACCGGTCGTTTATCAGCGTCATCCTCGGCGGCTTTGGCGGCACGACCGGCCCCGCCATGGAAGTGACAGGTGAGCAGATTGCGATTGATGCCGAAGGGGTGGCCGCCGCCCTGAACGACGCCGATAGCATCATCATCATCCCGGGCTACGGCATGGCGGTGGCGCAGGCGCAGCAGTCGGTCAGTGAACTGACCCGCAAACTGCGGGCCAAGGGCAAGACGGTGCGCTTTGCCATCCACCCGGTGGCGGGGCGTCTGCCCGGCCACATGAACGTGCTTCTGGCCGAGGCGAAGGTGCCCTATGACATCGTGCTGGAGATGGATGAGATCAATGAGGATTTCCCGTCAACGGATGTCGCCATCGTCATCGGCTCGAACGACATCGTGAACCCGGCCGCACAAGAGGACCCGAATTCGCCCATCGCAGGCATGCCGGTGCTGGAATGCTGGAAGGCGAAACAGGTGTTTGTCAGCAAGCGCGGGCAGGGAACTGGGTATTCGGGCATCGAGAACCCACTGTTCTACAAGGAAAACACGCGGATGTTCTATGGCGATGCGAAAAAGTCGCTCGATGCGCTGTTGCCAATGATTGAGTGACGCGGGGATGGGCAAATTGCCCATCCTACAGAACTGCCGTCGATCCGTAGGATGGGCAATCTGCCCATCCCACAGAACCGCGGTCAATCGGTAGGATGGGCAATCTGCCCATCTCCCCCTACTCCGCCGCCTTATCAAACGCCATCAGCAACAACGTCTGCCCCGCCACCTGCAGCGCGGCGGACGCCACGCGCACGCGTTCCATCGCGGCCTCAACCGCCGCGCGGTCATAGGGCCGGGCGGCTGCGGCATCGAACATCGCCCGCCGGGCCTGGCCCAGGTCGCGCAGCGGCCCTTGCAACGTGCCCCGGTTTTCGCGCAGCACGTCACGGAATTCCTGTTTGATCTCGGCCGGTAAGTTGGCGAAACCGCCACCCCCGCCGTTGATGATCCCGCGCATCTCGCCCGCACGCAGGAACACGCCCAGCACCAATGCATTGGCCAGCAGTGACACCGCCACCACCACCCAGAACAGGATGCGCCAGATGCGGTTCATTCAACGGCCTCCCCGGTCAGCAGCGCGTCGATATCCGCATCCGCCAGCAGCCCTTCGCCCAGCAGCAGCGAGGCGATCATCGCATCTTCGGTCTCGCCCGGCACCTGCGTCACGATGATCGGCGTCGCCACCAGCACGCAGGCGAAGGCCAGCACCGCGCCGCGCCGATGTGGCCCGAACAGCCCGAACAGCCCGCCATCCCCATCCCGGATGCGCGTCAGCACGCCTTGCGTCAGGCGCGCCTCATCCACGGGATAGGCGCTGGCCGCCCGCACTGCCGCATCAATCCGGTCATCATCCTGCATCGTCATCCCCGACATCCTTGCGCAATGTGCGTCTTGCCCGTACCAGTAACTGCTCCACCGCCCCCGCACTGACCCCCATGGCCTGTGCGATCTCGCCCGTCTGAAGCCCGCCCACCGCGCACAGCATGATGGCCATGCGCTGGCGTTCCGGCAAGGTCGCAATGCCCGCCCGCACCCGCGCCAGCATCTGCCGCCCCGCCGCCACCGCAGTGGCATCGGGGGCGGGGTCGGCCAGCACATCGGCCCAGTCGGCTGCCTGTTCGCGCCCGAAGATGCGCCAGAACCGGTTGCGGCGCTGCCGGTCGATGCACAGGTTCACGGTGATGCGGTAGATCCATGTCGCAACCTTTGCGCGCGCCGGGTCATAGCGCCCTGCCATCCGCCACACGCGCAGAAACGTCTCCTGCGCGATCTCTTCGCCATCCGCCCGGTTGCCCAGATAGCGCCCCGCGAACATCGCGATATCGCGGCCCAGCAGGCCCATCAGCCGCGCAAGGGCCGCCTCGCGCCCGGCGGCAATCTCGGCCATCAGCCTTTCGGCCTCCTGCGCGGGCTCGGTGCGCGTCACATAAAATCCTTGCTGCTGATGTCTTCATCTACCCGATCACTTCCCCCCGGGCGAGCGTTTTGCCCGCCCGGCGACGTTTATCCTGTCGGTTCAGTTATCGCGCTGCCAGGTGAAGCTGCGCGTCCGGGTCTGCCCGTTCGGCCCTGTCGTGGTCCCGGTCCGCTGTCCTGCGCTGGCTGTACCTGTGCTCGTCCAGTCGGTGCCGGCCGTGCGTCCGTTGGGGCCGACATAGGTGCTTTGCCCCGAACAAGCATAACCACCATTGCCGTCGCCCGCACAGGACCGGGTCCCCGATGCCGTGCCGCCATTGGCACCGTTCCAACTCCATTGACCGTCGGCCAGTGCGGGCAGGCCCGCGCCAAGGGTGAGGATGCAGGCAAGCGTTGCAAGACGTATCATATCCGTTCTCCTTTTTGCATGATTGTCGGGAAGGGTCGTCTCAGGGGCGATGCTGTCCCCTGAACGTGTCAAACTCCGCGCGCGTGACGATGTCGTCACCATCCGCATCGGCGCGGTCAAACAGCGGGTTGGTGCCGGTGAATTCCGCCAGTGAGATGTTGCCGTCACCATCGGCATCACCCGGCACGCCGTTTGCGGCGGCGCGCTGGCGCGCGGCCTCGCGCATCAGGGCGCGTTCTTCGGCATTCAGCAGGCCGTCGGCATTCGCATCGGCGGCCGCGAACATCTCGGTCTTGCCCGCAGTCAGTTCCGCCATGGTCACCTGTCCGTCGGCATCCGCATCAAGCAGCTGGAACATGCGCGCGCCACGCCCGCCTGTTTCTGCCATCGCAGGCAGTGCGTCTGCACAGGTTGCCACCAGAAGTATCGCCAGTCGTGTCATGTCATCCTCATTTCATGGCTGCCCTTTTCGGGGCCGGTACAGTGAATACGCGCGCAAGATCTTTGTCCTACGCGGCCCGGGTGCGATTTTTGCGCTGCTGCGCAAAGAGGCAGGTCCATGCTGCCTGTGTGATCCGTGCACTGCGGGCGATGTATGCTGTGGCATGCCGCGATTTCCGGGCTTTGCCGCTTTACCCGCAAGAACAGGGTGTTAGGTTTGCGGTGATCATAAAGGCGACAGCATGCCCCCGATAACTGACCACCCCCTGCGCTACGCGCTTGTGAACGAGCTGCATGCCCGGCCCTTTCCGGCGCTGGATGTGCCCTGCACCGCCGTCTATGTGGCGATCAAGGAACCGCTGGATGCCGCATCGCGCGACCGCGCGCGTGACACTGACCATCTCTTGGCGCTGCTCGACCGGCACGGATCGGCGCATCCGCAGCCCGGGGCCACGCATTTTTCGGGACCCATCGGGCGGCATGACCTGAAATGGGAAAGCCATACGGAATTCGTGACCTATTCCGCCTTCGGCCGCGGCTTGTCGGACCGCCCCTTCGATCCGGCCGAGGCGGATGTCTTTCCCGAAGACTGGCTGGGTGCGGCACCGGGGCGGCGCCTCTGTTCCGTGCTGATCCGGGTGGAGGAGCTGCCAGCGGATGAGGCAGGCGTTCTGGGGAAACTCGAAGACTGGTTTGTCGCCGAAAGTCTCGCCTGCAGCAGGGTGGTGGACGGGGCCGCGATCATCGCAGGCGATTTCCGGATTGATCCGGCGGGCCACATGCGTTTTGCCGTGTTCGTGAAACCGGGCACCGGCGCGCGGCGTATCGGGCGTATCGTGCAGCGCCTGTGCGAGATTGAGACCTACCGCGCGATGTCGATGCTTGGCCTGATCCGGTCGCGCGACCTGTCGGGGCGGCTCAATGTGCTCGACCCCAAGCTGTCGGCGCTCGTCACGGGCCTCGACCGCGCCGAAGGGCGGCCCGAAGAGGCGCTGCATGAATTGCTGGAGATTTCTGCCGAACTGGAAAGTCTGGCGGTGAAATTCTCCTTCCGCTTCGGGGCGACCGGGGCCTATGAGGCGATTGTCAATCAGCGGATCGAAGTGCTGCGCGAGGCGCGCGTGGGCGGGCGGCAGACCTTTGGCGAATTCATGATGCGCCGCTATGACCCGGCGATGCGCACCGTGAAATCTGCCGAAGGACGGCTGAGTGCGATGGCCGAACGGGCCGAACGCGCGGCAGAACTGCTGCGCACGCGGGTGGATGTCGAACGCTCCGCCCAGAACCAGATGCTGCTGGAAAGCATGGACAAACGCGCTGATCTGCAGCTGCGCCTGCAGCGCACGGTCGAAGGTCTGTCAACCGTGGCCATCAGCTATTATGCGGTGAACCTGGCTGCCTATGCCGTCTATCCCGTGGCCGAACCGCTGGGCCTGACGCATGGCATGACAATGGCCATCCTGACGCCAATCATCATTCTGGCTGTCTGGCTGATGGTGCGCCGCATCCGCAGACACGTCGGCTGACTTCCTCTGTTCTCAACTATCCCACGGGGGTGCGGGGGTGTGAAACCCCCGCTGCTTCACCGCCCCCGGATGCGCGGGTCCAGCGCGTCGCGCAACCCGTCCCCGATGTAGTTCACGCTCAGCACCGTCAGCGAAATCGCGATCCCCGGCCAGATCACCCGCAACGGATAGGTCTGCATATCCGGATAGGCGTCGCTCAGCAGCCGCCCCCACGTCGGGAAATCCGGTGGAAAGCCCACGCCCAGAAAGCTGAGCACGCTTTCCGTGATGATGGCCGCCGCGACCCCAAGGGTGGCCGAAACCATCACCGGGCTTAGGACATTGGGCAGAATATGGCGCAGGATGATGCGCCGGGACGGCGTCCCGATGGAGCGTGCGGCCAGGATGAACTCCCGCTCCTTCAGGGCCAGCACCTCGCCCCGCACGATGCGCGCGGTCTGCATCCAGGATGTCAGACCAATCGCCAGCACGATCAGCAGGAAAATCCCAAAGCGCGCGCCCAGCACGGCCGAGACCGGCTGCCCGAACAGGAACATCATGAGCAGGAGCAGAGGCAGCAGCGGCAGCGCCAGAAACATATCCGTCAGCCGCATCAGGATGCCGTCAACGCGGCGGAAATA
>JAAFHS010000207.1 GCA_013298485.1 Rhodobacterales bacterium | reverse complement strand
CCAGCCGGGCGATCCGACCGTGCGGGCGGTGGCGACGGATGCTGATGTCGCGGTGACGGTGCCGGTGCTCGATCTGAATGACACGGGTCCGATTGCGGATTTTGTGCTGCGCGAGGTGGGGCTTGTTTGACCGCGTGGTCATCGTCGATTGGTCTGCGGCCAATACGCCATCGCCCCTACGGCCCGGCAAGGACGCGATCTGGATCGGGGTGGCCGACGCGGGCGGTGTTGCAACGCAGTATCACCGCACGCGGGCCGGTGCCGAGGCCGCGATCTCCCACCTGATCGGCGGCGGGCAGCGCATGCTGGTCGGGTGCGATTTTCCGTTCGGGTATCCAGCCGGATTTGCCGAACGCCTGACCGGGCGGGGCAGTGCGGCGGCCCTGTGGCAGTGGCTGGCGGACAGGATCACGGATACCCCCGCCAATGCCAACAACCGCTTTGCGGTGGCGGCAGGGATCAACCGGCAGTTCGGGGGGGCGGGGCCGTTCTGGGGCCGGCCTGCCGGTCTGGACATCGCGGGTCTGCCCGCGACCAAGACTGTGGATTACGCCATGCTGGGGCTGGCAGAGCGGCGGCAGATCGAACGGCTGGTCCCACGGGCGCAGCCGGTGTGGAAGCTTTTTACAACCGGATCCGTGGGGTCGCAGGCCCTGATGGGAGTGCCGATGGTGCATCGGCTGAGCTGTACACATCACCTGGCCGTCTGGCCGTTTTCCGCCCCCGGTGCGGTGACAGTGGCCGAGGTCTATCCCTCGCTGCTGGCGCGGGCTGTGGCGCGTGATGCGGGTGCCATCAAGGACGAGGTGCAGGTCCGGCTTCTGGCCCGCGCGCTATTTGCATTGGCCAAAGCCGGACAATTGGCACCACTGTTCGACGTGCCGCCCATCGCCCGTGAGGAGGGATGGATATTGGGTGCGGGACATGCCGATCTGCTGGAGGCGGCACTGACATGGGACTAACCATCCGCAACGGTCTGCCGCCCGATCTGCGCGCCGATGCCGTGCGGCTGTACTGGCTGGCCTTTGGGGAAAAACTCCACCATGTGATGGGGCCCGAGGTGCTGGCGCACCGCTTTCTGACCCGCGTCATCCGCAATGATCATGCGATCGTGGCGCTGCAGGCGGGGCGGCTCGTCGGCCTCGTGGGGTTCAAGACGCCGCAGGGGGCCTTTGCCGGGGGCGGCTTTTCCGATCTGTGGGCGATCTACGGCATTGGTGCGCTGTGGCGGGGTGCCGCGTTGTGGCTGCTGGGCCGCGAGGTTGACAACACGCGCTTCCTGCTGGACGGCCTTTGCGTGGACCCGGACGCGCGGGGGCAGGGCGTGGGCACCGCCCTTCTGGACGCGATCAGCGCCGAGGCGCGGGCGCGGGGATACCGGGCGGTGCGGCTGGATGTGGTGGACACCAATCCGCGCGCAAGGGCGCTTTATGAACGCGAGGGCTTCACGGTGCTGCGAACCGCCGAGATGGGCCTGCTGCGCCACCTGTTCGGATTTGCCCGGTCCACCACGATGATCCGGGCGGTGTGACGGGCGGAATTGACGGCTGTCAATTTTCTAGATTTCGTCGATATATCATGTGGTTGCAAAGTTATCCACAGGGCGGATTAACACTTTTGAAACATTGCGTGATCGGGGGGCGCAGGGTGCCTGTGGCGGTAACAGCGGCAAGGCATGATCGGGCCAGGTGCCGCCATACTGGTGGTCGGCGGTCAGGGTTGCTGACGGGCCCCTTGGCGCGGATGCGGCCCGCGCCGTCGGAGGACAGGGCCTGACCTGAGGACGGATGAGTGCGAAACGGCGGTCTTGATTGCGTCTTCATTCCATAAAGACGCGGGGTGGGTGGAGGAGGACGGTTCCGATTCAACGATCTGTGAGGCGCTTCCGTAGCATGGAGATGGAACGTGAGGGGGCGCGGTGGTGTTGGGGTTGTCGAGTGTTCGGGCGGAGCAGTGGGGAGGGCGTTGGGATCTCTTCAGAAGAAGGACTCGGGTCTCACCCACCCATGCTTGCTGCAGCTCTCGCAAATCACTTTTGCAGCGCAGTTACGGCCAAGCAGCCTTTCTCGAGGACAAGACTTCGGAACATTCCTTCAAGGAAGCGGAATTCAGGAAGACTGATCTCATATACCTCAGTATCACTTAACCAAACCTGATTCCCGGCATTCATCTTGAAGGTTGTAATTCCATCTTCCTGCAAGATTGCGAAAATTGGTGTCTCAAAGAAATCCATATCACTTAGTACTTTATAGTCAATTTTCTTGATGTAGGTATAAAACTCCTCGCTAACGAAATTGACGCAACTCGCAGTTAGACTTAGGTCGTCACCAGGAATGGCATCGACACTATCTGATCTGACAATGGCTGCAGCTCGTTCAAGTTCTGCGGTTGCCGCAGCAGAAATCAAAGCCACAACGGCGACTTTTGTATCACGCGATATTTCTGTATCCTGTGCGAACATTGGCGTTGTACCCAGACTAAGGACGGCCAGGGCCGCCAGGCCCGATGTAATCCCAGTAGAGATCACGCAGCGCATAGCCCCTCTCAAGGCGATATCTATTTTCATATACGTCAACAACATTCTGTTCATTTGAATCTCCATAAACTGCATGGCCGATTTCATGAGCAATGAGCACATCTATTTGTGCGACCTCATAGGGTCCGCCGAAAATCCAGCTAGAGCTTTGTGTGCGGAAGCTATACAATCCAACTACCTCAAAGTTAATCCCTATAAAGTTTTTCCCAGTTTCTGCAAAAGCAGGACCACGAAAATTCTGTGCTGTTTCGTCAATTTTAGCTATTGATTTACTAGCTAGCAATTCTTTAATAGTCTCACGACCCAAATCTGAAGTAAAGAACAGATTTGCGCCTGCTTCTATTGCAACATACCCTGCAAGTGAAACTGCTCTAACTTGCGCAAATTTTCCAGCAGAGGTTGAAAAGTCTGACTGATACAGAAAACCGCCCGATGCTGGCACTGAAGTTCCAAGTGAACCGTTGAAACCCTGCACGCCACCGCCGATACCTTTAAGTGCGTTATTGAGTCCCGCCCATTGAGTTGCTGTCGGGTTTCTCCCTCCCAACCCGCAACCACAGGCAATGTTGCCATAACCCGGATCGCCTGGGTTGACATTGCCTTGGTAGGAGTTTTTTCCAGTCTTGTTCGGGTCTCCATAGACCGTAGCATGCCCCGTCGGATCCATCTTATTCACCGGATCGTTGAAGGAATAGCTGAATCTGTTGGTGCCCACGCCTGGCTTCAGGACCTCGAACCAGTCCGGCTGCAGGAACATGCCGAGCACCGGATCGTAGTATCTTGCGTTGAGGTACTGGAGCCCTGCATCGGCGTCGTAACGCTCGCCGATCCAGCCTTTGCTTTCGGGGGCGGCGAGGCCCGGGGTGACGAATTCGGTCTGCTCGCCGAAGGGTTTGTAGACGGCGGATTCGACCCGTACGCCGCTCGCATCGGTGATCGCGCGCACCGAACCGAGGTGATCGCGGTGCAGGAAGCTGGCCACGCCATTTGTCAGTTTGACGGCCGGGGAGGGATAGGTCAGCACCTGTTCCTGCCCCGGCACGAGCCAGTTCCGCACCTCGACCGCCCCGAAGTACACGGTGGCGACAGCCGTGGCGGGCAGCGCCGTGCAGCTGGCATTGGCGGCAAGGTTCTCGATCTTTTTCAGCCGCGTGCCGCAGGCGTCGTAGACATAGCAGGTGCGCTTGTTGTTCACCGTCACCGACAGCGGGCGGTTCTCGCCATCATAGGTCATCACGCGCCCGCCCAGGCCCGTCAGCATATTGCCGTTGGCATCATCGGTGAAGGCGGTGGCAACGCCTGCGGTGGTGACGGATTGGGGCGCATGATCGGGCCCGGTGCCGCCATAGGGATAGGCGGCGGTCTGGGTGGCGGAAGGGGCCCGTGCAGCCCCAGTGCGCGGGCGTTCATCGGCAGGCCAAGATCACCGGACTTTGACGCCGATCCGGACGACAATCCCAGCGATGCGCATCTATTGCACCCTGATGTCGAATTAATGCCACAAAGGTGGTGTTAGCACAGACCATCACGGGTGGTGCGGGCGGCAAGTGCTTTCGCACACAAGGGCAAGGAAATGGGTGCGGGCAGATGTTGAAATCAGTGATTGGCAGAATTCACGAAAGGCTGGTCTTCAACCGCCGGGTCAGCGTCCTGGTCCAGCGGATCGGCGCTCTGGTGCCTGCGGGCGGGCGCATGCTCGACGTGGGCACGGGTGACGGGCAGATCGCGCGGATGATCGGGGCCGAACAGCAGGGCACATCTGTGCGCGGGATCGACATCATGCTGCGTGGCAAGACGCATATCCCGGTGGAACTGTTTGACGGGCAGGTCATTCCGGTGGGTGACAAGGGTGTGGATGTCGTGACCTTCGTCGATGTGCTGCATCACACGGATGATCCGGGTGTTCTGATCGCCGAGGCCGGGCGGGCCTGCAAGGATTGCGTCATCATCAAGGATCACCTGTCGGAAAACAGGTTCGATCACTTCATCCTGCGCCTGATGGATTGGGTCGGGAATGCACCGCATGGCGTGGTGCTGCCCTATAACTATGCGTCGCGGGCCGAATGGGATGGCTGGTTTGCCAAGGCAGGCCTGAAGATCGACACGTTTCAGACGGATATTCCGCTTTATCCCTTCCCGCTGAACCTGATCTTCGGACGCAAACTGCACTTTGTGGCGCGCCTGACGCCGGTTGGGTGAAGGGCGGTCTCGTCAGAACCAAATCCCGTTAAGGCGGGATGATGCTTGGCGCAGATAAGGTGGCAATCACGCCACGCAGACCTTCCTTTGAAACCGTCTGATGGGCCTTCCCCAAGGAAGGACCATCGGTTTCGTTGCCCATAAGCCTAAGGCGTTGGGCAAGGGGTATGGGGCAGCAGACCGTGCCTATCCAATCTGCCCGCGACTGCCTGGGCGGGCGCGTTATCGCGCCTGCCGGGGGCAGGCAGGCGCGGGCAGATTTGTCACGTGCCAAATCTGCCGAGAGACGAGCGGAGGCCAGTCCGATCCAACATCATCCGCCCTAATCAAACGTCCCCGTCACCCGGCCCAGCAGCATGAAGGCGCGTGCGGTGCGGGTTTCGGCAAGGTCGATCAGATCGCCGTCTGTCGCCGTCGCCTCGAATGCGACAAAGGCCTTGTCGAAGGCGCGCAGGAAATGGTGGCCCGCATCGCGGAAGATCGGGTCTTCGCGCATGCGTGTCGCGGTCAGGGCAAGGCTCGCGCGGTCCCGGATGCCGCCAAGGCCCGCCACCGTGCGCCCGCGCTCGCCCGCCGCAAAGCGCCGCCAGACCGACGGATGCGCGCGGTCCGGCGTCAGATCATCCATGTAGATGCCTTCCTGGCTCAGCAGGGTCAGCACATCCTGCGCCGCGCGGATCAGCTTGGCCGTCTGGCGGTCTTCGAGGGCGAGGCGCAGGGCACGGAACCCTTCCTTGTCATCGGCGGTTTCGGGGAACTGCAGCGCGCGGATGAGATCTGGGG
>JAAFHS010000206.1:586-5523 GCA_013298485.1 Rhodobacterales bacterium | reverse complement strand
AACGCTGTCAGTGATCCGCGCCAAGGCGCAGCGTAACGCCGCCACCTTGCGCGCGGCGGAGCAGGGCGTGCGCGCAGCACAGCGCCGCCTGGCGGAACTGCGCGAGGCGGCATCCGGCCATCGCACCTATGCGCGTGACGGCCAGCGCGCGGCGATCAGCGGCAGCAGCACTGTGCTGCGGCAACGGATCTGAATTGTCTCAAATACGCTGAAATGGCCCCGATGGCATTAGCGAAGCATTAGGTCTTGGCCTGCATGACTGTCGGGGCATCCTGCGTGGGATGGCGCGGCCGGGTGACACCGTCTGCATCGGCCAGAACGCCTGTCCTGCCGCCCACCGGGCGGCTCATCTCGTCCGTGCGCAAAGCGCCGGGCACATACGAAGGGAAAGACTATGTCGTCCATTCTGACGAATACGAGTGCAATGGTGGCCCTGCAGACGCTGAAGGGCATCAACAAGAACCTCAATATGGTGCAATCCGAAATCTCCACCGGCAAGACCGTGGGCAATGCCAAGGATAACTCGGCGATCTATGCGATTTCCAAGGTCATGGAATCGGATGTGAAGGGTTTCAAGGGTATCTCTGACAGCCTTGGTCTGGGCTCCTCCACCATCGCCGTGGCCCGCCAGGCGGCGGAAACGGTGACGGACCTGCTGACCGAGATCAAGGGCAAGGTTGTTGCGGCACAGGAATCCAACGTGGATCGCGGCAAGCTGCAGACCGATATCACAGCCCTGACGGACCAGGTGAAATCGGTGGTCGGTGCGGCCCAGTTCAACGGCCTGAACCTTGTGAACGGGTCAAACACATCTGTTGATGTGCTTGCCTCGCTTGACCGGTCCAGCACCGGGGTTGTCGCATCGTCGATCACGGTGACATCACAGAATCTGTCAACGGGTGCCTATGTTGCCAAGAACGTTCTGGGCACGTCGACGGGCGTTTCGGCAAGCGGCGATACGGCGGGCTTTGCCCTGGCTGCGGCGACAGGGACCGGCACAATTGCAATCGCCGGGGCTGCAACTGGCCCCAATGCCTTTGCGGCGGGTGACAAAGTGTCGTTGCGCATCGGTGACAAGACCGCCAGCTACACGGTTTCAGCAGCGGATGTGGCCTCGACAACCCCGTCCGATATCGTGGCGGTCGGGTTGAAAAATGCCGTGGAATCGCTGGGGATCGCCGGTTTGACGGTGAACTATGACAGCGCCACGCCGGGAACGCTTGCCTTCACCAATGCCGGAACGAAAGCACAGTCGGTCAGCGCGCAATTCACCAATGCGGGTGCGGGCGGTTTGGGTGCCCTGTCAGCTATTGATGTGACAACGGGGGCGGGGGCAACGGCGGCCCTGGGCAATGTCGAAGGGTTGATCCAGACCTCGATTGATGCGGCAGCCTCTTTCGGGACCGTGCAGAAGCGGATCGAGATCCAGTCCGACTTCATCGGCAAGCTGTCGGATTCGCTGAAAGCCGGGATCGGGACGCTGGTCGATGCCGATCTGGAAGAGGCGTCCGCCCGGTTGCAGGCGTTGCAGGTGCAGCAGCAGTTGGGCACCCAGGCCCTGTCGATTGCAAACCAGCAGCCGCAAAGCCTGCTGTCACTGTTCCGGTAATGACCCCGGGGCCGGGGGATGACCCCGGCCCTTCTTTCCTGACCCCCATTTTTACCGGATGACCCCCTATGCACATGCAACTCGCCCAGAACGCCTATGCCCGCCCCGAAGCCCCGTCGCGGTCCGCCCGCGCCATCGAATACGATCTTTTGGCCCGCACGACACAGCGCCTCGCCCTGGCCTGGGCCGAACGGCACCGCAATTTCCCTGCCCTGGTTGCCGCGCTGAACGACAACCAGCAGGTCTGGTCCACCTTCGCAGTTGATGTGGCCGATCCCGAGAATGGCCTGCCACAGGCCCTGCGGGCGCGGTTGTTCTATCTTTACGAATTCACGGCGCATCACACGCGCAAGGTGATGGACGGCAAAGGCAGCCCCGAGGTTCTGACCGACATCAACACGGCCGTCATGCGCGGCCTGCGCGGCGAGGGGCCAAGATCATGACCGGGCTTGTTCTGAAACTGGGGCCGCATGAACGCGTGCTGATCAATGGTGCAGTGATCGAAAACGGTGAGCGACGCTCGCGGCTGGCCGTGGTGACGCCGAATGCGCATATCCTGCGCCTGCGCGATGCGATCCACCCTGAAGAGGTGAACACGCCCGTCCGGCGCGTGTGCTATATCGCGCAACTGGTGCTGTCGGGTGATGCCGATCCGGAAGAGGCGCGGATGCAACTGATGCGCGGGATCGAGCAGTTGAGCCAGGTCCTGACGGATCATGACAGCCGCGCCCTGCTGACGCAGGCGACCACAGCCGTGATCGAGGATCAGCATTATCAGGCGCTGAAGGCCCTGCGCAGTCTGCTGCCACGGGAAGAGCGTCTGTTCGCGGCGACCCGTCTGACATGAATTTCGCGCCCGCCATTCCCTTTGCCGGTTATGGCGGGTGGACGTTTCTGAAACGCACCGCCCCGGCGCAGCAGGCGGCGTTCAACGCGCAGCCGCAGATCAAGCGGGACGAGGATTACTTCCGCGCCAATATCGGCAAGATCAATACCGCCGATGAACTGGCCAACGACCGCCGCCTTCTGCGCGTGGCGCTGGGGGCCTACGGTCTGGACAGCGACATCGACAGCAAGGCGTTCATCCGCAAGGTCCTGTCCGACGGCACCCTGCGCGACGGGACGCTGGCCAATCGGCTGGCCGACAAGCAGTACCAGAAACTGTCAGCCGCCTTTGGATTTGGCGATTTTGCCACCCCGCGCAACAAGATCAGTGATTTTGCAGACAAGATTCTGGGCCTGTACAGACAGCGGGGGTTTGAAGTGGCGGTGGGTGAACAGAACGGTGATCTGCGCCTTGCCTTGAACCTGGAACGGGAGCTGCCTGATCTTGCGAAAAGATCCGGCAGTGACGATCTGCTGTGGTTCACGGTGATGGGGAATGCGCCGCTGCGGCAGGTTTTTCAGCGTGCGCTAGGGCTGCCTGACAGCTTTGCCGCCGTCAGTCTGGACCGTCAGCTTGCCACGTTCAAAGACCGCGCCGAACGGCAGTTCGGATCGGAGTCGCTGCGCCAGTTTAGCGATCCGAAAAAGATGGATGATCTGATCAGCCAGTTTTTTGCCCGTTCAACCGCCGGTTCCGGTGGCGGTACGGCGCGCGGGGCCTCGGCCTTGACGTTGCTGCAGGGGCTTGCGCCATAGTGCTGCCATGGCGCAGGCAGTGCCCGCCCGCTGGTCAGCCGATCCGGCCCCTGATGCCACCCGTCTGCCCCCGGTCCAGCAGCAGATGGTCGAGCAGCACGCAGGCCATCATCGCCTCGCCGACGGGCACGGCACGGATACCGACGCAGGGGTCGTGGCGGCCCTTGGTGACAAGATCGATCTCGGTGCCTTTTGCATCGATGCTGCGGCGCGGGGTCAGAATGCTGGATGTCGGCTTGACCGCAAAGCGCACGACCACTGGCTGCCCGCTGGAAATGCCGCCAAGGATGCCGCCTGCATGGTTTGACAGGAACAAGGGCCCGTCCGGACCCATGCGGATTTCATCGGCATTCTCGACCCCGGTCAGGGCTGCGGCGGCCATGCCATCGCCAATCTCCACCCCTTTGACCGCGTTAATCGACATCATTGCCGCGGCAAGATCACTGTCAAGCTTGCCATAAAGCGGTGCGCCAAGGCCGGGGGGCACGCCATCTGCGACCACTTCGATGACAGCGCCCACCGAATTGTGCGAGAGCCGCAGATCATCAAGATAGATCGCCCATTCCGCAGCCGCGACCGGATCGGGGCACCAGAACGGGTTCTGGGGGATGGTGGCAAGATCGATCCGCGCACGGTCGATCCCTTTGATCCCCATCTGTACCATATACCCTGTGATCCGCATATCTGGCAGCAACCCGGCAAGGGCCGCCCGCGCGATACCCCCCGCCGCCACGCGGCTTGCGGTTTCGCGTGCGGATGACCGCCCGCCGCCGCGATGGTCGCGCAACCCGTATTTCTGATGATAGGTGATATCGGCATGACCGGGCCGGAAGGCCTGCGCGATATCGCCATAATCCTTGGACCGCTGGTCGGTGTTTTCGATCATCAGCTGAATGGGCGTGCCAGTGGTTACCCCGTCAAACACGCCCGACAGAATCCGCACTTCGTCTGCCTCTTTGCGCTGCGTCGTGAATTTCGACTGCCCCGGTTTGCGCGCATCCAGCCACGGCTGGATATCCGCTGCGCTGAGGGGCACGCCGGGGGGGCACCCATCGACCGTGCAGCCAATCGCGGGCCCGTGGCTTTCGCCCCATGTCGTGACGCGGAACAGGTGACCGAAGGTATTGACGCTCATTCTTTTGTCCTTTGCTGGCCATGGCATAGGCCAAACGGACGGCAGAAAGAAGAATTTTCGCAGAAAATTCGTGGCCCCTTGCAGCCGTGCCGCGAAGATGTAACTTGCGGGTTACCTCGGGGTGCCCTTGCGGGCTGAGATGCAGTGATGCGAACCCGTCGAACCTGAACCGGATCATGCCGGCGGAGGGAAGGTGTTGGAGCGTATCCATCCCTGCTTTTCCGTCGCAGTTGGAGGATACTTATGAACAAGACCCCCCTTGCTGCGGCTTTTGCGCTTTTGGCCAATATGGCCCTTGCGGAAACGCCTGTTCTGACTGTGATGACCTACGACAGCTTTGCCACCGAATGGGGGCCTGGGCCTGCCGTGGAAAAGGCGTTCGAGGCCACATGCGCCTGCGATCTGCAGTTTGTGGTGGCGGGGGACGGTGCGGCCCTGCTTGCCCGCATCCAGTTGGAAGGGGCGGCATCGGAGGCCGATGTCATCCTTGGGCTGGATAACAACCTGATCGGGGCTGCCACGGCGACGGGCCTGTTTGCACCGCACGGGATG
>JAAFHS010000206.1:0-576 GCA_013298485.1 Rhodobacterales bacterium | reverse complement strand
GTTCCTGCCCTATGACTGGGGGTGGTTCGCCTTTGTGCATAACACCAGCCTTGCGGATGTGCCTGCATCGTTTGAGCAATTGGCGGCATCCGATCTGAAAATCGTGATTCAGGATCCCCGGTCATCGACGCCCGGTCTGGGCTTGGTGATGTGGGTCAAGGCCGCCTACGGCGACCGTGCACCGGCGATCTGGGCCGCACTGGCCGATAACATCGTCACCGTGACGCCGGGCTGGTCCGAGGCTTACGGCCTGTTTCTTGAGGGGGAGGCGGATATGGTGCTGTCTTATTCGACATCGCCCGCCTATCACATCGGGGCCGAAGGGGACGCGACCAAGGCCGCCGCCCTGTTTACCGAAGGGCACGGGATGCAGATCGAGGTGGCGGGCAAGCTCGCGGCATCCGATCAGCCCGCGCTGGCGGATGCGTTTCTGGCCTTCATGGCGGGTCCAGCGTTTCAGGCACTGATCCCCGAGACGAACTGGATGTATCCGGCTGCGGTGCCTGCGGGCGGGTTGCCCGCGTCGTTCGGCACACTGATCCAGCCCGCAAAGACGCTGCTGATCCCGCCTGCAGA
>JAAFHS010000205.1:3657-5533 GCA_013298485.1 Rhodobacterales bacterium | reverse complement strand
ATAGCCCCAGAACCGCTGCGATGTCAGCAGGACGGGATATTCGCGCATCTGGGCGGTCAGGCTGGATGCGCGGTTCTTTGCGGTTTCGCCCTGATCGGCCCAGACGAGGGCAAAGAGCATGACGCCGCCACACGCCAGCACCCAGAAGGACGGCGTCCAGCCCACCAGCACCTTGTCGAGATATCCGCCAATGAGCGGGCCGACCATCGGCACCAGCGACATGCCCATCGTGACATAGCCGATCATCGAGGCGGCCTGTTCCTGGGGCACCATATCGCGCACCACGGCGCGCGACAGCACGAACCCCGATGCGATGACGGCCTGTGCCATGCGGCAGGCGAGGAAAACCTCGAACGTCGGGGCAAAGATCGCGCCAACGGTGGCGGCGGTGAAGGTGGCGATGGCCGCGAGGAGGACGGGCCTGCGACCGAACCGGTCGGACAGCGGGCCGATGAAAATCTGGATCGCAGCAGTGGTGGCGAGATAGGCGGAGACCGACAGTTGCATCCGGTGATAGGGCACCCCGAAATGCGCGGCCATCGAGGGCAGGGAGGGCAGGAAGATATTCAGCGACAGCGCCGCCAGACCCGCAATCAGGATCAGGGTCGCGATATGGGGCGGCGTGGTGCGGTCAAGGAAGCGGACGGGTGTCATGGACATGGGCTATGCGCCCCGCGCGGGATTGTCCATGCGACCATTTCAGGTCCACTTGTGAAAGATGAAGAACGCACCACAGATGATAAAGCCGAAGCCGACAAAGTGGTTCCAGGTCAGCGGCTCTTTCAGGAAGAATATGGAAAACAGGGCGAAGACGGTCAGGGTGATGACCTCTTGGATCGTTTTCAGCTCGGCCGCCGAAAAATACCCATGCCCGATGCGGTTGGCGGGCACCATCAGCACATATTCAAAGAAGGCGATGCCCCAGCTGATGAAGATCACGGCGATGAGGGGGGCGGATTTGTAGTTGAGGTGCCCGTACCACGCAAAGGTCATGAAGACATTCGACAGGATCAACAGGCCGATGGTGATGACGGGGATAGGGATGGCGGACATGGGTGTTCCTTTGGGTGCAGGTGAAGGCATTTGAAAGCAGGTCATATTGCCGTTACGGTGCAATGAAAACCGGGGGGCATGATGCGCGACATTCTGGACGAGCTGGAGGCGCGGCGCGGTATTGCGCGGGCTGGCGGGGGAGAGGCGCGTGTGGCGGCCCAGCACGCCAAGGGCAAGCTGACGGCGCGCGAGCGGATCGAGTTGCTGCTGGACGAGGGCAGTTTCGAGGAGTTCGACATGTTCGTGGCCCACCGCGCGGTGGAATTCGGCATGGCGGAAACCCGCACGCCGGGTGACGGGGTGGTGACGGGCTGGGGCACGATCAACGGGCGGCTGGTCTATGTGTTCGCGCAGGATTTCACGGTGTTCGGGGGATCGGTGTCGGAAACGCATGGGGCCAAGATCTGCAAGATCATGGATATGGCGATCCAGAACGGGGCCCCCGTGGTGGGGATGTGTGACAGCGGGGGCGCGCGGATACAGGAAGGCGTGGGCAGCCTTGCGGCGTATGGCGAGATTTTTCAGCGCAATGTGCTGGCATCGGGCGTGGTGCCGCAGATTTCCCTGATCATGGGGCCCTGCGCGGGGGGGGCGGTGTATAGCCCGGCGATGACGGATTTCATCTTCATGGTGAAAGACTCGAGCTACATGTTCGTGACCGGGCCGGATGTGGTGAAGACGGTGACGAACGAAGTGGTGAGTGCGGAGGAATTGGGCGGGGCTGCGACGCATACGCGGAAATCCTCCGTTGCGGACGGGGCGTTTGAAAATGACGTGGAGATGCTGGCCGAGGCGCGGCGGCTGATTGATTTTCTGCCACTGA
>JAAFHS010000205.1:0-3647 GCA_013298485.1 Rhodobacterales bacterium | reverse complement strand
GAGATGAGCCTGGATACACTGATCCCGGACAATCCGAACCAGCCCTATGACATGAAGGAATTGATCGCGAAGGTCGCGGATGAGGGGGATTTCTTTGAAATCCAGCGCGAATTTGCAGGCAATATCATCACGGCCTTCATCCGGCTGGAGGGGCAGACGGTAGGGGTGGTGGCGAACCAGCCGATGGTGCTGGCGGGGTGCCTCGACATTGACAGCAGCCGCAAGGCCGCGCGGTTCGTGCGGTTCTGCGATGCGTTCGAAATTCCGATCCTGACCTTCGTGGATGTGCCGGGGTTCCTGCCGGGGGTGCAGCAGGAGCTAGGGGGGGTGATCAAGCACGGGGCAAAGCTGCTGTTCGCCTATGCCGAGGCGACAGTGCCGAAGGTGACGGTGGTGACGCGGAAAACCTATGGCGGGGCCTATGTGGTGATGTCGTCAAAACACCTGCGGGGGGATTTCAACTATGCCTGGCCCACGGCGGAAGTGGCAGTGATGGGGGCCAAGGGGGCGGTGGAAATCCTGTACCGCAGCGAGCTGGGGGATGCGGACAAGATCGCAGGCCGGGTGAAGGATTATGAGGACCGGTTTGCCAATCCGTTCGTGGCGGCGGAGCGGGGGTTCATCGACGAGGTGATCATGCCGCATTCGACGCGGCGGCGGGTGGCGCGGGCCTTTGCCAGCCTGCGGACAAAAAAGCAGAGCAATCCTTGGAAAAAGCACGATAATATTCCGCTGTAGGATGGGGCCGGAATGGAAGAGATATTTGATGGCGATGTGGCGATGGAAGGCAGCGGGGATCTGATCCCGGTGCCGTCGGGCCAGCCTGTCAGCCTGCAGGATGTGGTGTGGAACGTTGTGGGCGTGCAGGGCTTTACGCTGCGGTTCCGGTTTGTGGCACCGGAAATCCGCGTGGGCGGGACGGTTGATTTCGACACGGCCGTGGCCGACATGCAGGCGCTGTGCGAGAATTTCGCGCGCGAGCGGGCGGCGGGGTTTGGCGGGCTGCCGGCACAGATCATCATTTCGATGGCCGAGAAGCCGGTGACATTCGGCGAAACCCTGCCGGATGTCGTGCAGTTTTTCGAGGCGTTCCGGATCGAAGGCGATACCTGCATTTGGGAAATTTACTGATTTCGCTACAATATGTTGCGGGACGATCTTTGTGTCGGCAAAGAATTGCGACTTCCGAGTCACAGGCAAAAGGTTTGGCGAAGTTAGCGTGTCAAAAGCCCGGCGCTTCCGCTATTGTCGGGCAAGGCCGAACCCAAGCGGCCTTAACCTCGCAAATGGGGCGGGGCACCATGTTGGTGTCTTGCCCTCAATGAAGAACCAAGGAGTAGAGGATGTCGAAGAGCACACGGATTATTCTTGCCCTGGGCCTCGTTGCGTTCGCCGCAGCGTGCAAACCCAAGGAAGAAGAAGTCGTTTTCGTGGATGAGCCGGTTTCGGTTGAACCGACGTTTAGCGGCAAATACGGAAACTGATCTGATCGGGCGGGCATCGGGGGCATTCCCCCGGCCCGCCCTTTTTCTGTCTGCGGCACGACGCCGGGGGGACGCAATGCTGAAACACCGCGGTTTTCCGGGCCGCCTGCCGGGGACGGATTTCCAGTTCGTGATCCGGCGCGCCAATATGAAGACGGGGCCCGCAAAGCTGCTGAAACGCGAACGGTTCCGCGACCGCAAGGCAGCGGACCGGCGGGCCGATGAAGGGTTCATGGCGGCACTCTGGGCGCATTTCGGGGATGCGCCGTTCGAGCGCGGCAATCTGGATGCGGGGCGGTTGTCATGGCTTTTCGGGCGCGAGGTCGTGCCCGCCGAAGACCCGTTTGACGCCGAAAGCTATGACGCGCTGCTGCGCATCGACGTGGCGCGCGCCGAGGCGGCCTTTCCCGCCGTGTTTGCAAAGGACGCCCCCGTCTATGACTGGGATGACGACGACGCGGATTAGAGCGGATTTCTGCCGTTTTCGGCATGGTACCGGCAAGCCTTCGCGCATGGCTTTTCTGCATCTGCAAAAGGCTTTGCGTGACCGCGCCGCTGCGGGCATTCTGAAAACGCGGACCGTGCTGCTGCGAGGTGCGGTCTTATCTGTCGATACTGTTACCCTTCCCCAATCTTCGGGCCTGGCATCCTCTGTGTCGGGCCCTTTTTTACGGGGCTTTGCGCGCGCAATCGCCGAGGCCCCGGAATCACAAGAATTTTGCTTGGCGGGGGCCCCGAAACTTGTCATAATCGAACCAATAAAAACACTATAAAGAGGCAGTAGCACATGCGTTTCAAATCCTTCTTCTTCCTTGCTTTGGCCACGACATCACTGGCGGGCTGTCTGCAGGATCCGGCCACACGCGGCGTGGGTGGTGCACTTGTCGGTGCGGCGATTGCCGATGCAACCGATGAAAACCTGATTGCAGGGGCTGCCATCGGCGCTGCGGGCGGTGTGGCATCGTGCTATATCCCGGGCACGCTGGGCTGCCAGTAAGGGTACTGATCCCGACGGCAAACACCGGAAATACCCCGTTGGTACAAACTGTGCCAACGGGGCTTTTCTATGCGTCTTTCTTGATTTCCGACCTGCGCTGACGGCGTTTGTGCTTGCCTCGGTGCCTGTCTGCTGGCTTGTTGGGCATCAGATAAATGCCAAAGTCGGCACCGTGGTGAACCCATGGGGAGCGGCTGGCGAAGGGCCGGGGGGACGTGCATGTTTGACAAGATCCTGATTGCCAACCGGGGCGAGATTGCCTGCCGTGTCATCAAAACGGCGCGCAAGATGGGGATCAGGACGGTTGCCGTCTATTCCGATGCGGACCGGAATGCCCTGCATGTGACGATGGCGGATGAGGCGGTGCATATCGGCGCATCGCCCGCCGCCCAATCCTATATCGTGATCGACAAGATCATGGCAGCCGTCAAGGCGACGGGCGCGCAAGCGGTGCATCCAGGATATGGTTTCCTGAGTGAAAACATGAACTTCGCAGCCGCACTTGAGGCTGCGGGCGTGGTGTTCATCGGCCCGCCGTCGCCTGCGATCGAGGCGATGGGTGACAAGATCACCTCGAAAAAGCTGGCAATGGCGGCAGGGGTGTCGACCGTGCCGGGGCATATGGGCCTGATTGATGACGCCAACCATGCGGTGAAAATCGCGGGCCAGATCGGTTATCCGGTGATGATCAAGGCATCCGCGGGCGGTGGCGGCAAGGGGATGCGGATCGCCTGGAACGATACCGAGGCGCGCGAGGGGTTTCAGTCATCAAAGAACGAGGCGGCGGCTTCTTTCGGGGATGACCGGATTTTCATCGAAAAGTTTGTCACACAGCCGCGTCATATCGAAATTCAGGTGCTGGCCGACAGCCATGGCAACTGCGTCTATCTGCATGAACGGGAGTGCAGCATTCAGCGGCGGAACCAGAAGGTGATTGAAGAGGCGCCATCGCCCTTCCTTGATCCCGCGACGCGCAAGGCCATGGGTGAGCAGGCCTGCGCGCTGGCAAAGGCGGTGGGCTACACGAGTGCGGGCACGGTGGAATTCATCGTGGACGGGGACCGCAAGTTCTATTTCCTGGAGATGAACACGCGGCTGCAGGTGGAACACCCGGTGACGGAACTGATCACGGGCGTTGATCTGGTGGAACAGATGATCCGCGTGGC
>JAAFHS010000204.1 GCA_013298485.1 Rhodobacterales bacterium | reverse complement strand
GAGGCGACCATTTCCAAGAGCTTACGGCCCAACTCGGTCTTGCCGGTCGAGGTGCCGCCCGAGACGATGACGTTCAACCGCTCGGACACCAGCTTACCCAAGAAAGCCTCGACATCTGCCCCTTCCGATCCGGCGCGGATTTCCGCCACCATCGCGCGGCGTTCTTCCTCAAGGGAGTTTTCTTGGCCGCGCAAGAAGCTGAAGGATTTGGCCACACGCCGAACATCCCCCTGCCGGGATCGAAACACCCGGATGCCAATCACCGTGCCGCCCGAGACCGCAGGGGTGCCTACCACCTGACAGCGCAGCATCAGGTCGCGATACCGCACCGCCGCCGAGACCAGCGGCGCAGTTTCCGTGAAGGTGTTCGACGTCGAGTTCGCGATCTGGGAGGCCAAGTCGCGCACCGCCCTGGCGGGCAGGGCGGCAAGGCCGCTTGGGGTCATGTGAATCTGCCCCGCACGTTCCAGCCAGATCGACCCATCGGCATTGATTGCCAGTTCCATCACGGCCGGGTCCGACAGGGCGGCGTCGAGCTGCCCGAGATAGGTGTCGAGATAGCTCATCAGTAAAACGCCAGATCCGCATCGACGCGGATCATCACGACCGCGCCTTGGTTGACGCTGATCGTTGGTGGGATGCTGAGATAATCGGCCATCACCGTATTGACCGCCTCGCCGAGATCGGTGCCGACGTTTTCGGCGGTGTCCGAGGCCACCTCATTGGTCGCGTATTTGTCGGCTGCCAGTGTTGGCACAGCCCCGATCAGGGAAATCAGAGCGGCGGTGCCAAACCGCTGGAGGAAGTGGTTTCGCACAGTGCCAGGCAGACCCGAGCGTCCGATCCGATCGGTGCCATAGGCAGCAAGCGTGACGGATTGACCGTCGGTGGTGACCAACCGGTCCCAGGCGATCAGCACACGCCGCTGACCGGCATCAACCTCGGAATCGTAACGCCCGAAGAGGCGCGAACCGCGCGGGATCAGCACGCGGGACATATCAAACGACCAGACATCGTGACTGACGACGGCCGACACATTGCCCGCGAGATCCGTGCTGATCGCGGTCTCAAGTGCCGCCTCAATCAACGTGCCCTGCATGACAGTATGGGCCGGATCGGCGATGACCTCCGCTTGTCGGACTTCAGCCGCCTTGGCCCCCGCCCCGCGAAACACATCATCACCGGTGGCCGCCTGCCCGGGCGCTCCCGGGGCGGGGGCCGCGGTGCCAGCCTCACCGCCCATGTCCATGCTGGAGCGCAGGACCACCATGTCGGAATGGATTTGCGCCTCGTTCAGCATCTCGGCCTCTTGCCTGCGCCGAGCCAGTTCTTCTTCCCGGGCGCGCGCCGCCTCAGCCTCAGAGTCGCCATCGATCAGCGCCTTGGTCTCAAGTTCGGTCTGCAGCCGGATGTTCTCGCGCTCGAGATCGGACAGCGCTGCCGCGCCGGCCTTTGCGTCAGCATCAAGGGCCGCGACCTGCGCTTTCAGGTCTGCCAGTGCCGCCTCGTCGGTGACGGTCACCGGATTGGCTTTTAGATCGGCGATCTGAGCGTTCAACGCCTCGATCTCGGCCTGCAACCGTTCGGCCTCCGAAGTATCTGGCGCCGCCGGGACGATCTGCGGCTTTGGCCGTGACAGGCTGAAGCCGTCTGTTCCCGTACCATCGCCCTGGAAATCGCTGACCGAAGCGGTCTCGATGGCGGGTGCCGGGGCAGGGGCATCGGGTGCTGCAAGGACCAGCCAGGCCCCGACGCCAACACCGGCCACGGCTGTGACTGCGGAAAGGGCGTAGGGATTGATGCCGCGGCGGCGCTTCGGGGCCTCGGAGGGTTTCATGCGCTCCATGCGGGCGGTGAGTTTTTCGGCTTGGGTCTCGTCACTCATTGGCTCACCCCCAGCTTGGCGGTGACGCAGACGTAGTCCTCTCCGTAGCGCAGCACCCAACGCTCAGAGCGGGTGCTGACGGTGATGGTGGTGCCGCGCACGGAGGAATTGACCGAGTATTCCTGCCCCTTGGCATCGGCCCGGAAGATCGTCGGCATCGGCGCACCGGGTGGGATGACAAAGGTGGTTTTGCGTCCATCATCCGAAAGCGATACCGGCGCAAAGCCGGGCAGGGCGCGGCCCTTTTTCATGATCTTATAGGTCATGGGCAGCGAGGCAGGGATCTCGCTGCCGGTTGTGGTGGCACGCGTGCTGCCCGGCACGGTAAACTTCACCGAATAGTTCGGATTGCCGCGTCCGCCCTCCGTCACTTGCAGGAAATAGATATTGCGCTGCGTCTCGACGGTCAGGTTGGTTGTGGCCCCAGCGACGACGGGTTTGATGATGAAGAGGTTCGCCCGCTCCAGCTTGTCGATCTTGAAGCTTTCGAGATCGCCGATGGCGATGGACTTGATTTGCTCACCAGTCCCCAGTTCGACAAGAGTCACGTTTCTGAGCCGCGTGTTGATCCGGTAGACTTGGCCTTCCTGATAGGTCGCATAGGTCACGCGCGCATCATGGCTGCCGGGCTTGGGAGATGTCTCGGCTAAAGCGGGAAGGGCGGTCATCGAGATCAGAAGCCCGAGCGCGGATAGGGTCAGGGGATGGGTCATGTCATTCCTCCGTGGGGGCCAAGGTTTCTGCGGTGATGCGGTAGTCCGTCACCAGAAACCCGGTGGGGTTCTGCCAGACGAGATCGAGCGCGGTTTGCTTCGAGGGCTCAAATCGATAGGTGACGGTTGCGGTGAACTTGCCGATCCGGTCGGGCACGCCTTCGCCATCGGAGACCCAGGTCTTGGTGAAACGCACTTGCGCGGTGGTGTCCGTCACCGGGGTGATCGACAGAACGTCGATGACCACCTTGGAATTCTGGCCATAGAGCTTTGGCGGATAGTTGGCGTTGCCTTCCGTCCAGAGGCTCACCAGCCCTTGGCGGGCATTGCCTTCGGACCATGTGTAGGCGCGTAGAATGCGGGATTCATTGTCGTGCTGGTCATAGGTTTCTCGGTCGGTGACGTAGGCGAAGAGCAGGCTTTGACGGATCGCCTCGGCCTGCTCTATCCCGGCTTTCTCGACCGCGACTACGCGCTCGGCCACGCCAGTGTCCTTGTCGACGATGGCGAGGAAGGCCTCGGTCTGTTTCAATGGGAGCATCGTGACGACAGCGATCATGCCCATCAGCCCGATGGCCAGCCCGCCACCGGCCACCAGATAGGCGATGCGCTCGCGTTTTTTGACGCCGTAGAACATCTCGGCTTCGAGAAAACTTCTCAATTCAGGGGGTGAACCTGTCATTGTCTTGCTCCGGAAATGGGGATTTGCGCGGTCGGCAGTTGTGCGGCGTGGGCCAGTTCGTCAGCGTCAACTGTCGCGGATGAATTGACCCAAACGCGCCCTTGCGGCCTGGCCGCGCTCGGCATCGGACCGCGCCTGATCGCGCAAATGGTGGTGTTCGGTCTTGCCATGCATGAAGCCCGATCGCACCTCATTCATCCGGCGCGCCGAATAGTCGGAGGCCTTTTCCAAGGGCTTGCCTGCAACCCGCAGAGCTTGCGGTGCAATGCTCGCAAGGCTGATCTGGCCGGTGACGTGGGTCACGGCATTCGGGATCGCCATCAAGGCAAAGATCCCGACGAAGACGATGACGAAGAAGCCGAGGATCGAGCCGAGGTCAGTGACTGCATCCGCGTTTCGGAAGACGTCGTGGGCAACAGTGACGACAGCAACGATGACCCCGGCAGATGCGACCGGATACATCAGATAGCCGATCATGGCTGAGAGCCAGGCCTCAAATATGCCCTTTGTCTTCTCAAAGATCGTGGCGCCGATGGCGATCGGAGCGACCCCGAGAAGGAATGCGATCATCAGCTTCGAGAAGCCGACGATGAAAACGTAGACTGCCATCAACACGCCGAGGACAACGTAAAGGACGGCGGCCACAAAGCCGCGCATGATCGATGACATCGCGGAAGATACAGAGTCGACGTTTCCGGCCATCATGTTCGCCATGTCATCCATCGCCGCCGTGGCAGAGGCCCCAACGCCACTGCCACCCAAGCGGAAATACTCCAGCGCAAGCGCGCTCAAGCCGTTGCTGGCGGCCTCATATATCTGGGTGAAGTTTGACCAGGTCAGCCCAAACATCAGGACCATAACGATCCGGAACGACAGCTGAACCGCGTCGCGCATGGAGATTCGGTAAACATTCAAGGCCGCGTTGATCCCGACCATGACGAGAAGCAGGGTCAACAGGCTGGTATAGAGTGGCCCGATCGCCCCCGCCGTCGCCTCGAAGTACTGGCGACCAGCGGAGGTGATCGCCGAGTCCAGCGTCGCCAGTATGGTCGAGACGCTGTCCATCAGAAGCGGCCCCCGCACATGGTCTCTGCGATCGGGAACAAGGCATTCGATGCTTCAAAGACTTCGAGCGTTTGCTGCCAGGTCAAACGCTCGACGGCCTTCGCGTTCCGCAAGTCGGCGGCCAGGGCTTCGACAGCTTCCCAGTTCGCGACCTTCCCGGCACAAGAGCAGTCCTGAGTTTGAACTACATTCCTGACCTTTATGAGCCCGTAAATATCCCGATAGGCGCGGGCTTCGGTGCCCTTCTGCGACAGCTCATACTCAGCCGGCCAATTTGCCCGGCAGTTCCGGAATTCTTCGTTCACTGCTCCCGGGATCGGTTGGACGTCGTCGGGAATCTCGACCTTGGGCAAAACGTCGAGATAGGCGTCCTCTTCGGAAATGTCTGCCGGGGCAGGGGTTTCGGCCCAAGCTGTAGCCGAGAAAACCGCGATCAGCCCAAGGGCACCGCCCATCATTCGCGCTTTGATAGCATTGGCCATGCTCATTCTCCCCCAAGGACTTTGATGAACTTCTGCTCTTCGGCTGCGGTGGCGGCATCCATGACGCCCGCTTCGCCCATGCCCATCAGCTGGGCGGACTCCATGTTCCAGATATTGGCGAGTGCGATCGACAGTTCTGCCGTCACGCGAGTGTTGAGGTCGATCGCTTCTTTCAGCCCTTCAGTGTCCGGAATTTCCTGAACAAGCTCGTGGACCCGCTCGAGGCTTTCCGATGCCTTGACCGAAGAGGTCTCAGCCGCAGCTGACAGGAAGGCCGCTGTGTTGGCCTGCGTGCCGATCCGAGCGGCGCCTTCGTCTTCGCTGTTCGCGAGGGTGTCGACGGTCGCCACATCCAGCCCGGCTGATGCAAAGAACTCCGAGACATATTGCGCGGCTGGCTTGTCTCCGACCTTGCCCGAGGTCGTCATCAGGGAATAGCTGCCATCCTTGGCCGCAATCAGCCCGCCCGTCAGATCGGCGACATCGGGCAGGATATCGTCAAAGAAGGTATCCGGGTCTGGAATACCCAAGGCCTCCAGGGTTAGCCCGTTTCGCAAGGCGTCCAGCTGCGCCTTCAGAGTTGCGATCTGTTCGATCTGCTTGAGGATCTGCTCATCCAGTTTCAGGTTGGAGGCAATCATTTCCTTCACCTGCAGCTTGGCCTCGGTCAGCACTTCCCCGATCTTGGCGATGCTGGTCAGGTCAACTGTTGGCACGCCCTGTGCGAGGGCAGG